>CAMWVQ010000034.1 GCA_947177635.1 uncultured Porphyromonadaceae bacterium
CCCCGAGGCGGCAACAGTGATGTTGCCCCCCGAGACAGATATGGCGACGGAATCGGAGGAATCCCCGGCCGACACAGAGGTCAGGCCGGAGTAATCCTCACGTTCAAAGCGGTAGATGCGCACATCCTTGGCCGGGACAGACACTTTCGCGCCGGCTGGGACGGCGGTGGTGCCGTTCCAGAGTTCGGTAACATTGACAAACTCGGCGGGGTTGACGCCAAGGCGGTCGTAGTCGACATCCTTCTCGAAACTGCTTCTTGAGTCGAAGTTGAACACCACATAGTAGAACGCTGTGGGGGTGTCGAGCACGAACTCGTTGTCGGTTGCGGTGTCGTCGGTGGCCCAAAGGGAGGTCAGACAGGAGTAGGTGCCTTCAACCGGACGGAAGGTGCGCCCCAGGCGGCCGACCTCGGTGAGGTTCTTGTTGCCGGCGAATTTCACGGCGCGGGCGCGCTCGGCGTCGGTGCCGACAATCTTGACATCCTTGTCGTTGTATTTCATGGTGGCTCCATCGTAAGCGTATGTGCCGCCCAGGAGAGTCATACCGGTGATGAGACCGCAGGTGTAGCGTATGCGGGCCTCCTGCTCGTCGGGTGAGCCTTTGCCGGTGAACACCTTGTTGAGACACATATGGTCGGGGTCGTTGAAGGCGTAGCACTGGTCAAGCCACCAGGAGCCGTCGATGCAGTTGAGGGTGTACATTGAGTTGTTTAGCTCTCCCCATGCGTCGCAGCCGATACGGCGAATATGGGCCTTGGCGGGGAATACGGGGGCGATGGAGAAGTCAAGCACCATGTCGCCCGCCATCTCGAGGATGTAGTCCATGCCGTAGTTGTAGGCCATCATACCGGTGGTGACGTTGGGGTCATACCAGCTGTCTGCCTCCTGAGAGCCGTTGTTCATGAAGTCGATCTTGACGAACTCGAAGCCGTCATCCTTGAACTCCTGGAAACGCTTGCGGTTGGCTTCCTTCACGGCGGGGTGGGTGGGGTCGAGCGAGTATGCCGAGATTTTGCGGGGCTTGCCGTTGGCGGTGAGCACGACATCCTTGCGGGAGTAGGTCTTGCCGTCGACAGTCTCATAGGGGTAGTCTGAGACCTCGCTGTCGCTGCCGAGCCAGAGGGAGAAGGGGGTGGTGTAGATGCCGGGACGGTAGCCCATCTCTTTGCATCGCTGGGCGAACTGGCGGCGTTCCATACGGCTCATGTTGTCCCAGAAGGAGTCGAGCACCATCCAGCAGACGCCATCCTCTCCGGAGAAGCCGGTGGGCTTGATTTCACGCTCGAAGAAGTCGAGCACTGACATGGTGGAGGTGAAGTTGAGCTGTGCTTCCTGTCCGCCCCAGCTCTGCCATCCGAAGAGAGCCTTGTCGCCGGTCTTCATCTCGAGTTTGGGACACAACACAGTGTTGGCCTTCCCGTAAGTCTCAAGGCCATCGCGCCAGTCGCTGAAGAAGCCGACCATGAACCTGGGGGAAACCACGCGCTGTCCTTTGACGGCGCCATGCCTGTCGATGGGGGAGTTGTTGCCGAAGTTGCCGTTGTCCCATGTGCGGGGGCTTACATATCCGGCGTTCACCACCAGGCGGCGGATTTTGTTGGTCGAGTTGGGGGTGACGGTAACGGATGATTTCCACACCGAGTGGTCGACCGAACCGATAACGATGCCTTCGCGCGAGCTGACGTTGAACAGGGCGGTGGCCTCGCATGAGGTCACGGGCTGTCCGGTCGACCAGCGCACGGCCGAGAAAGTGGCCCAGTTGTCGTTGGCGAACGGCATGTTGTAGACGCGGTTGTCAGAGGTGGGGAGGGGGAGGGTGTTGGTTGTGGAGGCCACGATGGGGTTGATCTGGCGGGATGAGGTGGTGCCTGACGTGGCTACCACGGCGCCTTCGAACAACGCGTAGGGGAGGGTGGGGTAGACAGTCACGATCTGCTCGAGGGTCGGGCTTCCGGCGTTGGTGTAGCGCCATGTGAAGCGGCGTCCCTGGCCGAAGGCGTCGTTGACATCCTCTTCCTTCTTGGTGACGGTTGAGTATTTGTCAGACTGCAGCTCGGTGTCGTTGGGGTCGAGCGCGGTCATCGTCACGCCGGTCAGGAGTTTCTTTCCATCCTGGGTGATAGTCATTTTCTTCGTGGACGACATCTCGAACTTCCAGCCGCCATATTCGGCGTCAAGGTCGCCGGCCGCGAAGGCCGCCAACGATGATGCTCCGGCGAGAAGCAGTGAGATGTATCTGACTGATTTCATAAGCTGTGATTTAAGGATGTGTAAAATTAGTTGTTTTTTCGGATATCCGCAATAGCGGGAGTAAAGGAATGAGGCCGCTCATCATTACCATAAATAATCATAAGACGACCTCATTCACATATTCATAATACGTCAAACTTGCTGTCTATGATGCTCCAAGGTCAGCGTATGTAGACCTTCTCAACCTTCGTGCCCTGGCGGCGGATGTAAAGGCCGTTGGCGGGATTGGCCACACGGATGCCCTGGATGTTGAAGTATTCGGCCTCGGAGACGGCGTCAGCGTCAGCGCCGATGGATTCCACTCCCGACATGTCGGCCTTGGCGAATTCGCCGGGAGCTTTGGCTCCGTCGATGGCCTGCACACCCCATTCGGCGATGCTGGATTTGGGGATGTTAACCACCACCTTGAGGGCAGTCGAGGCGGCGCATACGTTGGTGCTGCGGAGCTTGCCTGTTTCGGGGTCGGCGGGAACGGCGGTGATGAGCTTGCCGTCGGTGGTCTTGATGTAGTAGTTGTAGCGGAGAGCCTCGGCGGGGGTTGCACCGGTGCCCTGGGTGGCCTTCTCATCTGAAGCGGCATTCCAGGAAAGCTCGGTTGAGTTGCCTTTCTCGGTTGCTGTCAGGCCGGTGGGGGCGTTGGGAGCCTTGTTGGCCACGCGTGAGCCGGCGCCGTTGTAGATCTGGAAGTGGCGGGGATTGTCGCCATCCATGTAACCCATCAGCAGGATGTCGGGGACATTGTTGTTGTTGAAGTCACAGGCCAGCACGCTTGCGCCGCCACGGTGTGCGCCGAGCTTGTCGGTGACTGCGGTGAAGGTGCCGTCACCTTCGTTGAAGGCGTAGACCGAGTTCTTGACATCACCTTCTCCGGCATATACCAGGTCGATATGGCCGTCGCCGTTGAGGTCACACCAGTCGGCGCCGCTGGTCTGGAATCCGGGCAGTCCGGCATCAATCCTGGTGAAAGTGTCGTCGCCGTTGTTCTTGTAGATGTATGCGGCCATTTCCCAGTTGTTGGGGCCGGAAGTGCCGGTGATGAAGACGTCGAGGAGACCGTTTCCGGTGATGTCTACGAAAATCACCTGTCCCTTCTCGGTTCCGGCGAAGTTGTCGATGATTACTTCGGAGAATTTACCTTTGCCGTCGTTCTTCCAGATGCGGCAGCAGTCGCTGCCGAAGTCGTCAGACCAGCCTGAGACGAGTATGTCGGCGTAACCGTCGCGGTTGTAGTCGCCAACGCAGAGAGTGCCGCCGCGCTGGGGCTTGATGCCGGTGTTCTCATCCTTGATGAAACGGCCGGTGCCGTTGTCGTTGAAAAAGACCACAGGGGTGCCCTGGTCTTCGCGGGGGTTGCCGCAGAAGGTGACGATGTCCTGGTATCCGTCGCCGTTGAAGTCGGCGATGGCGAGTGTCCCGGCATACCATTTCTCGGCGTCGTCGCCGTCGATGCTCATTTCACCGTCAAGGGCGAAATCCTCGACATACTCGAATGTGCCGTCACCGTTGCCCTTCATGAGCTTGGCGTTCCAGGAGGAGGCGTAGATGAGGTCGATGTTGCCGTCGTTGTTGTAGTCGATGGCGTAAACGATGCGCTCCCACATGCAGTCGTCTGGAGTGGCGAGGTCGGTGGAGGAGATGAAGGTCGAGCCTGACTCGTCGAGATGGAGAGCCTTGAGGGTGTTGGCCCATCCGGCGTTGAGGTCGCGCCCTTTGGCGACAAGTTCAAGCAGACCGTCATTGTCAATGTCGACGAGGATGGTGTTGCCGTGGAATAGACCGTTGGAAACCAAGTCTGTGAGGTTTGTCAGCTCGGAATAGTTGGTCTGACGGGCGGCCCCAGTCGCAGAGATGGCGACTGTCGATGCCGCCAGGGTGATGAGTAAAGATTTCATATCATATAGGGGGTGTCAGGGTTGGTATTTAAGGTGATTCGGGGGTCGGATTGGTTTGGTGAAGAGACAGCAACGGCAGGAGCGTGACTGAAGCGAGACACGCTTGAGGCAGGTTTTCAGACTTTTAGTGTCGGGGGACGGTCAGAAGGGAGGTCTTGCTGACCGAGGTGTGGCCGGGAGGGAGCCACGCTCCTGTCGGTTGGTGTTTTGGCGGGGCAGGGGGGATAGGAGAGAATCCCCCCTGCCGTAGTCATCAGATATAACCTTCGTTCTGGTCGGAGAAGTCGATTTCGAGGTTCTGCTCGATTTCAGACATCGGGATGGGCCAGATCACATTCCAGGGCTGGATGGTTCCGGAGCGTTTCGCCCATTTGTTGCGCTCCTTGACAAGCTCGTAGAACTTGCCGGTGCGCACCAGGTCGAAGCGGCGCCAGCGCTCGCCGAAGAGCTCGCGCACACGCTCGGTCATGATCTGCTCGCGGAAGTCGTTCTGAGACATGCCTGATTTCCAGAGCATCTCGTCGGGAATGTCGAAATCCCATGCGCGGGCGCGGACATCGTTGACCCAGTCAACAGCCTCGGCTGTGCGGTTGAGCTCGTTGAGACATTCGGCATAGAGTAGGTAGGCGTTGCCCAGACGGAGCCAGGGGATGTCCTTGCCGGAGTTCCACATATTGTTGATGCCCATTCCGGAGTAGCGGTCTGTACGGTAATCCTCATACTTCTTGATGTGGGGCAGACACTCATCCTGGTCTTCGGGGGATAGGCCCTCCCAGCTAAGGCCGGGGATGTAGTCGACGGCGTTCTTGCCGTTCCATTCGAAATCGTAGCGGATAGACTCCTCCTTGCGGATGTCGCCCTCCTCCCAGATGCCGCCGTCTTCCACGTCTGAGTAAGCCCAGGGGGTAGGCACGGCATGGTCGTAACCGGCGAAGTAGCAGGCGTCGCCACCCATGGAAGCCGCCGCGCGCGAGCCTACCATGAACTGGTTGCCGTTGTTGTCGGGCCATGTGGTGTTGAACTGGAATTCGTAGATGGCCTCGGAGGTGTTGGGGGTGTTGTAGTCAAACAGGTCATAGTAGGGAACCAGGCTGAAGGGGCCCTGGACAACCTGGCGCAGGCATTCTTCGGCTTTGGCGAAATCGCGCAACCCTGTCTCCTCGGGAGCAGCCATGTAGGCGTAGCCCAGCAGCATCAGGGCGGCATACTTGGTGATTCGGCCCGGGTCGTTTTTGTCGGGAGCGTTGTTGGCAGAGTTGGTGAGGTCGCTGATGATATAGGTCCATATGGTTGTCAGGTCCTGGCGGCGTGTGCCGAGCTCGACGATGTTGGCAAGGTCGATTACCGGTATTTTGCCGTATATCATTGTCATGTCCATCATCAGCGAGCCACGGATGAACGAAACCTCGGCCCATACCTTCCTGGCCCTCTCGTCGGTGGAGACTTTGGGCTCGAGGGCGTTGATGATTTTTGCGGCCTCGGAAATCTTGGGCCAGCGCCAGTTCCAGCAGTTGGTCACATATTCGTGGTCAGAGGTGAGGAGGGCGTCGAAGCGGTCGATGGCTCCGTTATAGCCGCCCCCTTCCTTGAGGGCCTGGTATGCGCCGTTCTGAATCTCGTCGGTGCCGTTAGAGAGGTAGTAGAAGTTGTGTCCGGCCCAGAGGTCGCGCCAATCCTTGTAGAGGGCCACGAGCGACTTCTCGGCGGTCTCCACATTGCCGTAAATCTGCTCTTCGGTCAGCTGGGTGCGGCTCGGCTCATCGAGGAAATCGTTGCACGAAACCATTGAGAGAGCTGCCACGGCGGCTACACCCATTGTTATGATTTTGTTATGGAGTTTCATTTCTGTGGATTTATGATATTAGAAGAGGTTGAACGAAAGTCCCAGTGTGTAGCTGCGCTCTGTCGGGTAGAGGCTGTCTCCGAATTCGGGGTCGAAGCCCTTGTCTTTGGTGACAGTGAAGACATTCGAGGCGGTGAAGTACACCCGGAGGTTGTTCATGCGGATTTTGTTGGTGATTTTAGCCGGGATTATGTAGCTCAAGGTGAGGGTTGACAGACGCAGGAAAGAGGTGTTCTGGATGTAACGGTCGGTGTCGCCCGCGCTGAAGGGGGTGTAGCCGGTTGCGTTGGTGACCCTGCGGGGGAAGTAAGCGTCTGTGTTGTCGGGGGTCCAGCAGTCGCCGATGAGGTCGGGAGTGGCGTGGCTGAGGCCGACAGATGAAACCAGGCCCTCGTAGTAGCCGCTCAGACGGTGGCCGCCGATGCTGTAAGTGAAGATGGCGTTGAGGGTGAGGCCCTTCCATGTGAGGTCGGTGTTGAAGCCGCCGTAGACTTTGGGGTCGGTGTAGGCGGTGATGGTGCGGTCGTAGTTGTCAATCACGCCGTCGGGCTTGCCGTCGGGGCCGGAGATGTCGAGGGGGAAGATGTCACCCAGGCCCACGGTGCGGCCGCGGTAGTCGATGCCTTCCCAGAGGTCGCGGTTGTCCTCGTTGGCGATGCCGCCGAACTTGTAGCAGTAGATGTTGTGGAGGGCTTCGCCCACGAAGAGGTTGCCGGAACGGTCAGGCACGGAGCTTTCGGTAGGCACGTTGAGCAGCCTGTCGACGCCGCCATAGAGACTCTTGATTCTGTTGCGGTCGTGTGAGAGGTTGAAACCGATGTTCCAGGTGAAGTCGCGGGTGGCCACGGGGGTGGCGTTGATCTGGATTTCCACACCACGGTTGTCGAGGTCGCCGATATTCTCGGTTGTCGAGGAGTAGCCGGTGGAGGTGGCCAGCGAGTGGCTCATCAGAAGGTCTTTGTTGCGGGTGAAGAATACGTCGGCCACTACAGAGAGGCGGCGGTTGAAGAATCCGAGGTCAACACCGATGTTGGTCTGTTTCTGCTTCTCCCAGGTGAGGTTGGGGGTGCCGCGGTGTCCGTTTGTGGCGAACCCGGCCTCACCCTTGGAGGATGTCGGGTAATACATGGTGGCGTAGAGGTAGTTCCCGATGTTCTGGTTGCCGACCGAACCGAAACCTCCGCGGAGCTTGATCTGGTCAACCCAGGTGGTGCGGGGGAAGAATGACTCGTTGGTCAGGTCCCAGGCGAGCGAGAAAGAGGGGAAGAAGCCCCACTGGTAGCCGCTGCCGAACTTGGAGGAGCCGTCCCAACGGCCGGTCACGGTCACGAAGTAGCGGTATTTGTAGTTGTAGTTGCCGCGGGCGACATATGACATCAGGGAGGTCACGGCGTGGTCGTTCTCAGGACGGGAGTTCTCCCAGTCGGCAGCCGAACCGATCTGGTCCCAGCCGAGGTCGTCAGAGGCGAAACGTCGTCCGTTGGCCTTGATGACGTTGTAGATGTTGCGGGAGGCGGAGGTGCCGAAGAATACATCCATGTGGTGGGCCTGCTTGAAGTCGCGTACATACTGTATGGTGTTGTCCCATTGCCACTGGGTGTCGCCGAAGCGCTGCTGGCTGGCGTAAGCGTCGCCGCCACGGTAGCGGATGGACTCCTGGATGCCTGAGGGCTGATACTGGTTCCAGCTCTGCTCTGCGCGGTTGATGGCGAAGGTTGAGCGGAGGTTGAGCCCTGCGATGGGGTTGATGTTGATGTAGTTGGAGGAGGTGAAGTGGTAGCGCGAACGCTCGGTCTTGATTTCGAGAGTGTTGTAGGGGTTGAAGTTGTTGTTCTTCTCAGTGTTGGGGCTCTGCCACCATGTGCAGAGGTAGTCGGTCTCGTGACGGGTCTCGTCGCTCATGAAGGGGGTGTTGTCGACAAGGGGGTCGCAATAATATGCCTTGTTGTAGGCATTGTCGTCGGTCATGTTGTCGTGAGAGTAGCTGTAGGTGGTGTTGGTGCCGACTTTCAGCCAGGGGGTGATGTTGGCCGACGCGTTGATGCGGCCGTTGTAGCGCTGCTGGTCAGTGCCTTTCACCATACCGCGGAGGTCTTTGAGCCCCAGGGAGATGTAGACGTTGGTCTTGTCGGTGGCCTGCGAGAACGAGAGGTTGTGGTTGGTGGTGATACCGGTGCGGAGGAGGGGTTCAACCCAGTCATAGGAGCGTCCGCTGAGGTAAGTGTCGAGCTCTTCTGCGGCGAAGACATTGCCGGGGGCCATGATGTAGTTGTCGATATGGTCCTGGAGGTCCTGCGCGGAGGCGTTGGGGTTCTCGAAGAGGTATCCGTTGATGTATGACTGCTTGCGCAGGTCGCCGAGCTGTGTGGCGTTCATGCGCTCGGGACGGTGGCCCATTGTCTGCCATGAAACCCATCCGTCGTAGCTAACCTGGCCGTTGCCCTGCTTCCCTTTCTTGGTGGTGACGATAATCACACCGTTGGCGCCGCGAGAACCATAGAGGGCGGTGGCGGATGCGTCCTTGAGCACCTGGATGCTCTCGATGTCGTTTACGTTCAGTGAGTTGTAGAAGCCGAACTCGTTGCCCATGACAAGGCCGTCGACCACATAGATGGGGTCTGAGCCTGAGTTGATGGTGTTCGTGCCTCGAATCTTGATGCCGGAGTCGTCAGAGGGTTTTGCCGAACGGGTGACTGACACACCGGGCACTCGGCCCTGGAGAGCCTCGTTGATGCTGGTGACGGGTTTCTGGGTCAGCACATCCGAGTCGATGTGTGAGACTGCGCCCGTAAGGTCGCTCTTTTTCATGGAAACGCCGACGACTACGACTTCGTCGAGCAGGCCTGAGGCCTCTTTAAGGATGATTTCCATTTTGCCGGATGCGGGAACCTTGGCCTCTGCCGGCTCGTATCCCACATAAGTAACCCGGAGCACGTCGCCCGGTTTTGCGGACAAAGAGAATTTGCCATCGATGTCGGTAGCAACTCCCCGGCTCTGGCCTTTCACTACGACTGATGCCCCAAGCAGCGGCTCATGACTTTCGTCAGTCACGGTGCCGACTATTTCGGTCTGTGCGGCTGCCGTGAAGCAGACAGCGACCAGTAGCATCAAAGCACTGAGGATTTTTTTCATGATAGGTAGTTTGATTTTTTATGGTTTATGATTTAGGTTTTGATGATGCAAATTTAATATCACAAAAGCAATGTGTGATAGAATAAACGCACCAAAAAATAGAAATTTTGGCGCGTTTATCCAGTTTAGAGGGTTAGATAGTATTGCCTATTGAATTGATTTTTAGCTGCTTGACAAATTCGTCATATGGAACGGATGTGTTGACGCGAATTTTGTGTCTGTCGCCCGGCAGTATGTCGAAATAATTGTCGGAAAAGAAATTGTCGATACCGTCAATCGAGAGGAACACGCCTCGGGCGAAGATGTCTGACCCGACAGTGACGTCGAAACCATCCTCGGCCGGCTGTATGTCGACGCTGAACCGGGGCATGGAATACTCCATGTATTTCTGCCGGCAGGCGTATGCGATGTTGGTGTAGGGTTCGGCGTCGCCGGTGGTGAAGGTGGTGGAGAATATCACCTGGCCGCGCTTGCGGTCGCCGAGAATCGGGCGGATGTCGGAGGTGAAAATCTCGCGCGATTCGAGCGGACGGGCGGTGGTCTTGATTTCCTTCTGCCAGATTACCTTCCCGTCGAGTGTCATAGCCTTGAGGGCGAAAGTTCCCTTTACGGCGTCGCGTCGGTCGGAGACAAGATGCACGCTCAGGGTGTCACCCTTGACAAGGGGGGAGACGAGGATGTCGCGGTAGGCGTTGCGGGCGAAATACTGCTGTGCCTTCCAGCGTCCGTAGTAGTCGCGGCCTGCCCACGACGCCACCGGCCAGCAGTCATTGTGCTGCCAGACGAGTGTGCCCATGCAGTAGGGCATGTCGCGTCGGTGGGCCTCCATTGCGGTCTTGATGGCGTCGCCCTGGAGTATCATGCCTACATAGAGGAAATCCTCGAAATTGCCGGGCACGCGGAACTCGTCGGCCATATATTCCCTGATCAGGTTGTTGGCGTATGAGCCGGCGCGCTGATGGGCCATCATCACCTCGGAGTTGATGTCCCAGTCACGTTCCTGGGGGGCGTAGAGTTTCACGGACTCGAACTCGGGGAATGACTGGAATCCATATTCCGAGAAGAAGCGGGCACGTTTCACGTTGTAATGGCCGATGGAGTCGCGGCCGTGCCATACGCCCCAGTAGTGGTCATCGCCGTTGATGCCGTCGCTCGGGGTGTCCTCGAAGGCGAAGGGGGAGGAGGGGCGGTAGGCTGTGCCGCCGCCATGTTCCTTGACAACCTCGGGGAGGGTCTTGAAGTACATCGCCTTGAACTGCGATTCGAGCAGGGGGAGCACCCCCTTCTCCTCATAATATTGCTTGCGGTTGCCCCATCCGTAGAACACATCCTGGCATTCGTTGTTGCCACACCAGAGGGCGATGCAGGCGTGGTTGCGCAGGCGGCGCACATTGTCGATGGCCTCGCTGCGGATGCTGGCCAGGAATTTCTCGTCGGCAGGGTATGTGGAGCAGGCGAACATGAAGTCCTGCCATACGAGGATGCCGTTGCGGTCGCAGAGCTGATAGAAGTAGTCTTCCTCATAGACGCCTCCGCCCCAGACGCGGATCATGTTCATGTTGACATTCTTGGCGTCGAGCACATGCTTCTCATATTTCTCGCGGGTGATGCGTGGGAGGAAGTTGTCGAGCGGCACCATGTCGACACCTTTCATGAACACCGGCTTGCCGTTGACCTCGAAATAGAGGTTGTGGCCATACTGGTCTTTGTCGTTGTGGAGCTTGATGGAGCGGAGGCCGATTTCCTGTGAGTCGGAGTCGGTCGCGCCGTCGGTGGTGACGGTTGTGGTGAGGTCATAGAGATAAGGCTCTCCCAGTCCGTTGGGCCACCATAGACGGGGCTTTTTGACTTTTGCGGGCACCTCGATGCGGTTGAGCCCCTTTTTGAGGGCCACCTCCTTGGAGGCGAGGGGCTTGCCGTTGGCGGTGAAGTCGAGGCGCGCGGCCTCGTCATCATTGTCGGCGATGATTTCGGCAATCAGGGTGAGGTCGGCTTTGGAGGCGTCGACCTCATTCTGAATCACCTGCACGTTGTTGATTTTCGGGCCGTTCCAGGTCTCAAGCACAATCGGGCGCCAGATGCCTGAGGTCACCAGGCGTGGCCCCCAGTCCCATCCGTAATGGTATCCGGCCTTGCGGGCGAATATGCTGACGAGCTTGTCGAAGATGCCGCCGTTCTGCGACTGGTCCGGGCCGGTGTTGAACCCGTAATCATACAGGTCGCATTTGGGGAGGTCGATTTTGATGGGGGAGTGGAAATAGACCTCAAGCTTGTTGTCACCGGGCAGGAGCTTATCCTTGACGTTGACGCGCCAGGTGCGGTGCATGTTGTCGGCGTTGAGTATCGGCTGGCCGTTGAGGTAGACATCGGCATATGTGTCGAGTCCGTGGAATACAAGCTCCTGGTTGGCAGCGGCAAGCTCCTCGGGAGTTGCCGTGAGTGAGGTCTCATACATCCAGTCCTCCTTGTCGACCCACTGCACCCCGCGCTCGTTGAGCCTGAAGAAGGGGTCTTCGATTATCTCGTTGTCCATAAGGTCGGTGTGGACGGTGCCGGGGACAGTCGCGGGATACCATATCTCGGCGCGTCCCTGGCGGAACTTCCAGCCGTCGTTGAGTTCGCGGCGGCTTACCGCGCCGTCCGCGTTGAGGGCCATTATGGCGGCGGCTGCGAATGCTATGGCTCTTAACCAGTTGTGTCTCATCAGAATTGGAGTTTTACGGTTTCACCTTTGTTCACGGCGAGCGGTTGGTCGAAGCCTTTCACCTTTACAGAGCAATCTTTTGCGGTCGACTTGATGGCGGCGGCAGTCGGCTTGCCATCTTTCCAGTCGATGTCGACCACAAGGCCGTCGTGGGCGCAAAGCCCCTTGACGCTGCCATCCTTCCACTGTTCGGGAAGGGCGGGGAGCAGGTCGAGGTAGCCTTCGTGGCACTGCATCAGCATCTCGCAGATGCCGGCAACACCACCCTCTGTTGCGTCGAAGCTGAAGATGTCCTCCTCGGCCATCGCCACACCGGCGGGTGACACGGTCATAAGGTTCTCACGCATGAAACGGCGGAAGAGGTTCTGCAGCCATCCGTGTGACGCCTGGGCGTCTTTGAGCCGGGCGTAGAAGCAGAGCATGTTGGCGGTGCTCCACTCGGTGTCCTCCCAGGCCGGATTGCTTGTCTGGCTTTCAAGAGACTTGCGGCAGGCGAGGGCGAGTTCGGGATGGCGTTCGACAGAAATCTGGTCGAGTGGGAAGAGGGCCAGCACATGGGAGCTGTGGCGGTGTGAGGGATCGCTGCGGCTGACATCGCCGGGCCATTCCTTGAGCAGTCCATCCTTTCCGGCCTCCAGCGGGGGGAGCTTCTTGATGTCTTCGCGCAGCTTGGCGGTGAAATCGTCGGCGATGCCGAGTATGTCGGCCGACTCGATGCAGGCTTCATAAAGGTCATATACCATAACACGGTCGATGGTTGGCATCATCGAGAGACTGTAATGCTTCCCGTCGTGGGTGTAGCCGTTTTCGGGGGAGATGCTCGGGCCGGTCATAAGAAAACCTGTGGCGGGGTCTTCGGCCATGTAGTCGCTGAAGAAGAGGGCCGCGCCTCGTATTATGGGGTAGGCGGTGTCGCGCAGATAATCCTTGTCGGCGGTGTATTTGTAGTGGCTCCAGAGGTGGGTGGCCAGCCACGCTCCGCCGGTGACATTCATACCCCAGCTCACACCCCATCCGGGGGCGGTGTAGCCCCAGGCGTTGCAGACCGTATGGGCAACCCATCCCCGGCTGCCGTACATTTTGGCGGCAGTCTCGCGGCCGTGGTCGGCCAGGAGGCCGAGATAGTCGAAAAGCGGCTCGTTGCACTCGGCGAGGTTCGCACGGTTGGCCGACCAGTAGTTCTGCTGGATGTTCTCGTCGAGATGGTAGTCGCAGGTCCAGGGCATGTTGCAGGCCCGGTTGTCGTTCCAGATTCCCTGGAGGTTGGCACACAGGGGCATGGAGGTCTTGCGCGATGATGAAATAAGCATGTAACGCCCGTACTGGAAGAAGAGCGCGTCGAATCCGGGGTCGGTTTTCCCTGCGGAGATAGCCTTGAGGCGTTCGTCGGTGGGGATGGCGTCGCCGGAGTCGTCGCCGAGGTTGATTGACATACGGTCGTATAGGCTGCGGTAGTCGGCGATATGCGACTTGCGCATTGCGGGGTATCCCTTGGCGGCGGCCTTGTCGATGGTTGCGTCGCAGACCGTGGCGTAATCATCGCCGGCATAATCGGTGCGGAGGTCGAAAACCAGGTCGAACGAGTCGGCGCCGTCGACGCGGAGTCTGTCGCCAAGGCTCTCGACTGAGCCGCCGTCGGCGATGACGCGCACCTTGCCGTAGAAATTCACGCCGCCGGGGCCGTGAAGAGGAAATGACACCTTCCCGTTGAGGGTGAGGTCGTTGCCCGTAGCTTTCACAGTCGCGTCCCTGAGGAGGTCGAAGCCGATGGTGGCTGTCAGCGAATGAGGCTTGTCGGCGGTGAAACGCATTGCCAGAACGTCGTCGGGGTAGTCGGCTATGAATTCGCGGGTGAAGGTGGTGTCGCCCGACCTGTAGGATACCGTGGCGGTGGCCTCCTCAAGGTTAAGCTGGCGGGAATAGTTGACGACGGCTTCCGAGGGGTTGCCGAACTCTATGGTCATATCTCCCAGGGGCACATGGGTGCCGAATGTTGTCATTCGTCCGGTTAGATGTTTCTCTCCGAGGATGTTTCCCTTCTCAAGGTCTCCGTCGAAGAAGCTGCGTCGCATCTCGTCGAGAGCCTCGCGGCCGCAGAGGTCGTTGCTTGTCGCGTCATGGGCGCCTGACCAGAGGCTGATTTCGTTGAGGGCGACGCGCTCACATTTCTCCCCGCCGTAGACCATTGCGCCAAGGCGTCCGTTGCCGAGAGGCATCGCTTTCATCCAGTCATCGGCGGCGGTCTTGTACCAGAGGCGGGGCGCCGCTGCGGCATCGCCACACCCAAGTATCGTTGCCGCCAGACCGGCAAACACTATCTTTTTCACAGTTATCATAATAATAGATTTATGTTAGTGGCGCAAATTTAGACACCTATAATATGTCCGGTCAAACATATTCAGTCCAAAAATAATGATTTTTGCACATTTGCGCCGCGCCTGAAGCATTTGTTGCATTAATTGGTCAGTTTGTCATCCCCGGATGGCGTGATTGTGTAGTAATTTTGTTCAGCCTGATTAATGCCATGGGCTGCTAACAACCTTAATAATTCACCCTGTTTGCGGGCTGTCTGTCAAGATTGCCCGATATTTTCGCATATGCAGAAACATAACCTGACATTGCTGGCGACAGCATTATTATCTGTCGGCTTGTGCCGGGCGGCTGTCTCGCTGCCGAGTTACATAACAGACAATATGATTGTGCAGCAGAACAGCACAATCTCCATAAAAGGGAAATCGGCTCCCGATTCAGAGGTAAGAGTAAAGGCGGGATGGAGCGGCGAAAGCGGCAAGACGCGCTCTGATGCCGAGGGTAATTTCACCCTGATGCTCGACACCCCGGCGGCCGGTGGGCCGTATTCGATGGTTTTCAGTGACCGTGACGGAGAGGTGACAATCGAGAATGTGCTTTCCGGCGAGGTCTGGATATGCTCCGGGCAGTCAAATATGGAATTCCCCTCGCAGGGATGGAGCACGGTGATGGACTACGACCGCGTGGTGGCGACAGCCCATCATCCCGACATCAGGCTCTTGCAGGTGAAGAAAACCACCTCCCTTACCCCCAAGGCGGATGTGGAGGTTAACGGCGGCGGGTGGCAGATATGCTCCTCCGCAAGCATGGCTGACTTCTCGGCCGTGGCATACTTCTTCGCCAGGGAGTTGTCAGAAAATCTGAGGGTGCCTGTCGGTGTCATCGACACCACCTGGGGAGGAACCCCCGCCGAGGCGTGGACTTCAGCCGAGGCGCTGGGGGCGGTCGCCGGATTCGAGCAGGAGCTTGCCGCCCTGGAATCGTCGGGATATGACGCCGCCCGTCTGCGCGACATCTATGGGAAAAGGATGGCGGGGTGGATGGAACTCGCCACCGCCACTTCAATCGACTTCGACAAGGCCGCGATGCAGACCGGCGGGGAGTGGAGGGAAATCGTGCAGCCGGGATACTGGGAGCAGTCTGTGCTGCCCGATTTCGACGGCGTGGTGTGGTTGCAGAAAAGCATCGACATTCCCGCCGACATGGCCGGAAAGAATCTGACCCTTGAGTTCCGTGCCATCGACGATGAGGATGAGACATATTTCAATGGCTCTCCGGTAGGTAAGGGTTCGGGCTACGACACCCAGAGGAGCTATTCCGTGCCGGGCGATATTGTCCGCGCCGGAGAGAATGTGATAACCATAAAGGTGACCGATTTTGGCGGTGAAGGGGGACTGGCCCCCGGAACAGCCGAAGCGGTCGGGGCAGGAGGGGAAAAGCTCCCCCTCTCCGGCAAGTGGAGCTGTCTGGTGCAGACAGATTTCTCGCAGTTGCCTCCAAAACCTGTCGACCCGGGAAGCTCGAGTTTCCCGTCGGTGCTTTACAATGCCATGCTGTCGCCGTTGAAAGATATGCCCGTCAAGGGGGTCATATGGTATCAGGGGTGTGCGAATGTGGGACGTGACGAGCAGTATGAACCACTGTTCAAGGCTCTTATAAAAGACTGGCGCAGGCTCTGGGGGGAGGAGATGCCTTTCTATTTCGTGCAGCTCGCCGGTTATCTCGCCCCGCAGGCTGTGCAGCCTGATTCACATTGGGCGGCGTTGCGCAACTCCCAGGCCAAGGCTCTGGAACTTGACAACACCGGAATGGCGGTGGCCATTGACCTTGGGAACCCGGCGGACATCCACCCGAAGAACAAGCAGGATGTCGCCCATCGCCTCGCGCTCATCGCCCTCAACCGCGACTACGGGAAGGATTGTGTCTATGAGGCTCCGAAATGTGTGTCAGCCAAACGGTCGGGAGACGGGCTCATCCTGAAGTTTGACGCTCCCGTGGTGGCGACTTCATCAGCCTTGACCGGCTTCATAATCGCAGGGAAGGATGGCCGTTTTACCACAGCTACGCCGACGATGGTCGATGACCGCACGTTGCGTCTTGTCTCTCCGTCTGTGGAGAAGCCTGAATTCGTGAGATACAACTGGGCTGATTATCCTTGCGGCAACCTTTATGGCGAGACCGGGCTTCCTGTCGCTCCGTTCGCCAATGACAAGTAAAGATTGATATGAGAGTGGAAAACGAATATGGATTGCCTGAAAGCCGTGACTTGAACAAAACTGACGGTTTTTTCGGGATTGCACGAAGGGATGTGTTGACCCCCAAGGGGATGGTCGCGATCTTTACGATAACCAACAAAGATGGTTCGCTCGTTGAACTGTCGACACTTGGTGCGGGAATCAACCGAATAATGGTGCCTGACCGCGACGGACGGCTGACTGATGTTGTTCTCGGTTACGGGAATGACGCCGATTTCCTTTATGATTCCCCATGCGCCGGGAAGACCCCGGGACGTTTCGCCAACCGGATAGCCAAGGGGGAGTTCATTCTTGACGGGGTAAAACATGTGCTGACAAGGAACGACGGGGAGAACTCGCTGCACGGGGGGCCTGACGGCTTCCATAACCGCATATGGGATTATGAGATGCTTGACAGGGGGGTGAGGTTCACTTACCTGTCGCCAGAGGGGGAGGAGGGGTATCCGGGAAACCTGCGGGTTTCGGTGACTTACCGGTGGAATGATGACAACTCGCTCGACATCGGTTATGAGGCGGAGACTGACGCCCCGACAGTCGTCAACCTAACCAACCACGCCTATTTCAATCTCGGAGGGGTGGGGAGTGGCGACATTCTCCGGCACAGGCTGATGATAAACGGGTCGACAAGGGTGGAGTCTGACCTCCACGACATACCCACAGGGCGGATTCTGCCTGTCGACGGCACTCCCTTTGATTTCCGGCGGCCAAAAGAAATCGGCCGTGACATTTTTGCTGATTTTGACAACCTGCGCCCCGGGAAGGGGTATAACCATTATTTCTTCATCGACAGGTTGGATAGGGATGAAGAAGTGGCCCCTGCGGCTTCGCTGTACTGCGATGGGAGCGGGATAGCCCTTGATGTGGAGACCACGATGCCCGGGCTTATGCTGTACACCGGCAACTGGCTCGCGCAATCTCCGGCGGGAAGAGGGGGCTATACATATAGTGACCACGACGGAGTGGCGATGGAGTGTCAGTTTCCTCCTGACGCGCCTAACCAGGATGGTTTCCCCTCGACGGTGTTGCGTCCCGGAGAGAGATACAGCCGGATGATACGTTACCGGTTCTCGCGCTATGGCGTCTGAAAGAGATGTTTTGTCGTGAATATGTAGAATGAAGCTACGACTGTTTTGAACCGCACCCCAAAAGTTTAGACCAAAACTTTTGGGGTGCGGTTCATTTGTTTCAGGGTTGCTTTTTATTTCAGGGTTACTTTTTCCAATGTCTTGAAGGCTTGCAGCCCCTGGTGGTTGATGTTGATGGCTTCAGCCTCGGAGAGGTACCGGTTGCTGTGGAGCGTGTCTCCGAGTCCGGCGTAGCCGAGGGCGAGCATGTAGAGGCAGTGGATGCGGTTCATCTCGTCGAGGCTGCCGTCCCATACCTGGAGGTCGGGGAGGCTGACGGCGAAGTAGTCCATCCTCACTTTCTCGTGGAGGTGCTGCTTGCCGTAATCGACAAGGCGGTTGAAGTAGGAGCGGGCAGAGTTCTCATCGCCCAAGGCCCTGAAGGCGAGTCCGGCATAGAAAATCTTGTCGGGTTTGGCATCGTTGTAATACATCGCCGCCGCAGGTTCGGTGGGGCCGAGAGTGGCCTGGGCGAAGCATTCGCGGGCCGCTTCCTGGTTGCCGGTCGCCTTATGGCAGACGCCGAGGAGATAGTAGAAGTCGTTCTCCTGTGCGCCATGGAGTTTCCCTTCCCCGAGATGGTGGGGATATTCGAGGCACTGGCTGAGGAGGGTGACGGCCTCATCGTAACGGCCTTCGGCGATTGCCTCTTTGGCCAGCTCTACGCGGGCGGTCTGGTATTGCATCGGCACCTTCCCCTCGCCCCCTTCCCAGGGATGGAACTTGTGGGCGTCGAGTCTGGCCATGGCCTCGGCGTAGCGTCCGGTCTGGTTGAGGAGGGTGATTTCCTCCAGCACCAGGTCGTCGCGCTGGGCGATAAGCCCAGGGTGTTTCTGGAGGAAAGCGAGGCGGGTCTGATGGGGGTGCTGCAGTTTCTTGTAAAGCTGGTCAAGCTCCATAAGTATGCGGGCGTCGGTCTCGTCAAGGGAGAATGCCTTCTCCATGCATTCGAGAGCTTTGGCTGAATCCTCACGCTTGTTGTAATAGAGCAGGGCGAGGTTGCGCCAGGTTGTGGGGAATGCAGGGTTAAGTTCGGCGGCGCGTTCCCAGTAAGCCTGGGCGAGGTCATACTGGCGTTTGTCATAGAAGAGGTTGCCCAGGTAGTGGTTGGCGCAGGCGTCGGCGGGATGCATCGCGATGGCGGCGCGCAGGGAGAGTATGGCCTCGGGCCTGTTGGGGAAGACGAAGTCGGGGTTGCCGGCGGCACCGGTTGAGAATGCATTCATCGCGGCCTCTTTGTCGCCCCCCTGCAGCAACGTCCATCCGAGGTAATAATGGGTCATCGGGGTGGTCGCCTCCTGCTCGATGGCGGTCTTCCAGAGGAGTTCGGCTTCCTCCCATAATCCGGCGGCTGAGAAGTCGAGGGCGATTTCGTCGTAGTTGTGGGGGCATCCGCGCATCAGGGTCGTCATAAGGTCGAGACATCCTTTGTCGGAGGTGGCCATATACTTGACGAACAAGCATCCGTAGTTGAACTTGTCGAACGCGAGGGATTCGTCGCAGAAGGCGATTGCCTCCCCAGTGCGTCCCATGCGGCGGAGTATGGCGGCCTTGAGGGCGCGGGCCTTGGGATTGTGCCAGTTGCGCAGCAGCGAGCGGTCGACTTCGTAGAGGGCTTCCTCCATACGTCCCTGCATACAGCTTATCTGGGCGCAGGCGAAGTAACCGGCATCCTGCCATCCGCCGTTCCAGGTTGATTTGTAGAATCGGCTGTATGCTTCATCGAAACGACCCTGGTATTTCAGAGCCAGGCCGAGATTGTAGATCGGTTCACCGTCGTAGGGGTTGGGATTGCGTTTCTGGAGAATCTTCACTGCCTTTTCGAGATATTTCTCGGCGAGGTCGAAGCGTCCCTTGCGGATATACCAGAGTCCCATGGCGTTGTTGCATCGCACGTCGTCGGGGTCGCGGCGCAGGCCCTCTTCGTAGTAGTCGAGGGGGGAGTAAGTCGCGTGGCGGTACTGTTCGAGGTGGAGGCCGGTGAGGAAGAGCTGTTCCACGGTCTTTATCTCCGAGGGGAGGAGGGCAGCTTCGGCGGCATCGGGGATGGGACGGATTTCGTCAGGCTCGGTGTGCCAGGTCATCACGGTGCGGCCATCCTTGATGAAGTCGAGGGTGAGGCTGTTGAAGTCGGCACCGTCGACATCGATTGTCTCCTCGAAGATTCTTTCGGGGGTGATGGTGACCTCGCGGTTGAGGTATTCGCGGCCTGACTCGTCGGTAAGGCGCAGGGTGACCGTCTGACCGGAGGTGGCGAACACTTTGAGGTGTACGTTGCCGCCGGCAACCGGCTCGATGTTCATCAGGAGGTCTTTGGTGGCGTTCTTGACAACCCCGAGTTCGCGGTAGGGGAGGAAATACTGGGTGAACTCCTTCTCCTCGTAGGGCATCAGCCAGGTGAAGTCGGGCTGGTTCTCGGTGTAGACGCCGGCCATCAGTTCGATATATGGGCCGTCGTCGTCGGTGAGACAGCGGTCCCAGGCACGGCCGAAGTCGCCGTTGCCCCAGGTCCACTGTTTCTTGCCGGGAGAGACGTGGTGGCTTGCCACATGGAGCATTCCGGCCTGGGTGTCGAATTCATATCCCCCTTCGAAGTCATACTTTGAGTTGACTCCCATGTATGAGGTTGGCACGAAGATGTTTTTGTAGTTGGCGATGTCGACTCCGGCGGAGTAGTCCATCTTGTAATATGTGCCGGTGGCAATCGGGAAGGAGCTTACGGCACGTTTGCCGTGGTCGAAGACGGCGTTGATGTCGGGAGGGAAGACCGAACGGTAGTGGTCGTTGACAGCCACGGCGGGGTTGGCCCACCAGAGGAAGGTCTGGGGCACGTCGGTGCGGTTGTAAAGCACCCCTTTGATTTCAAGGTATGCGCAGCCGGGACGGAGGGTGAATCCGGCCATGCCTTTCTGGTGGAACATGCGCTCCATTTCGCTGACCCACACGGTGACTGAGCCGTCCTGGTGCTCCTCGATGGTGCAGTCGACCGGCATGTAGGTCGACGGGCGGTGGTGCTGGGGCCAGTTGAACTCTATGCCGCCTGAAATCCAGGGACCGGCAAGGCCGACGAGTGCGGGTTTGATGACATGGTTGTAGTAGACGAAATGGCGTTGTTTGATTTTGTCGTAGGCCATCTGCACACGGCCGCCAAGTTCGGGGAGGACCATGACCTTTATGTATTCGTTCTCGATGAAGACGGCGTTCCACTCGTGGTCGGTCTTCTCGTCGGATATGGCCTCTATCACGGGGTAGGGGTAGACTACGCCGCTTGAGCCTTGATATACACGTTTTTCAAGGAAGATAGGGTTCTTTTCGGGCTTCCCCACCTCATAGGTGGGTATCACCACTTTTTCTTTCCATGCTTTTACCATAGCGGTTATTGTTCTATTGGTTTGTTCAGAAATCGGTAGATGTTATCTTCTCCTGCTCATCGTTGACCAGCTCTTTCTCAAGCTGTTCGAGGCTCTTGCCTTTTGTCTCGGGGAGTTTCGCGCCAAAGAAGATGAAGCCCAGCGCGCAGATTGCGGCGTAAATCCAGAATGTGCCGTAGCTGCCAAGGGAGGTGTTGAGGAGAGGGAAAGAGTAGGTGAGGGTGAAGGAGCCGACCCAGAGGGCGAAGGTGCATGTGGCCACGGCCACGGCGCGTACGCGGTTGGGGAATATCTCGGCAATCAGCACCCAGGCTACGGGGCCGAGGGTCATGGCGTAGCAGGCGATGGCCGACACCACGAGGATTATCATGAAGAATCCGGTCACCTGGAAGTAGTAGCATGTGCCGAGGATGGCATATATTACTGCCAGGCCTCCCGCACCGATGAGAATCAGCTTCTTGCGGCCGAGGCGGTCTACGGTATAGATTGCCACGAAGGTGAACACGACGTTGGTAATTCCGGTCAACACGATGTTGAAGAGCATCTCGCCAAGGTCGTAACCGGCGTCGGAGAATATCTCCTGGGCGTAATTGAAAATCACGTTCGTTCCGCTCCACTGCTGGAAGACGGCTATCGCCACTCCGACAATCAGGATGAGGCGGAAAGGCTTGCTGAACAGCATCCTGAGACCGCCTTTCTTCTCGGAGGCTGCTTTCGCGCGGCCGTCAAGCACGGCGGCAATCTCGTTGGCGGCATATTCCGTGCCTCCGATGTTGGTCAGGATGCGTGTCGCCTGTTCTTTCATCCCCTTCATAGTGAGCCAGCGGGGGCTTTCAGGGATGAAGAAGGCGAGCGCGAGGAACAATGCGGCAGGGAAGGCCGCGCTCCAGAACATCCAGCGCCATCCCATCTGCACGTTCCAGGAGTCGACGGGCGGGATGGTGGTGCCGGCAGGCATGGGTTCGGCGATGAGGTAGTTGACAATCTGCGCCCCGAGAATGCCGAGCACGATGGTGAGCTGGTTGAGCGACACCAGTTTACCTCGGATATGAGAGGGGGCAACCTCGGCGATATACATAGGGGAGAGCCCCGAGGCGATGCCGATTGCGATGCCCCCGATGAACCTCACGGCGAGGAAGGCGCTGAAGGTGTCGAACGCTCCGGTGCCGTAGGCCGAGGCCAGGAATATGAAAGCCGAGATGATGAGCAGAGGCTTGCGTCCGAGGCGGTCGGCGAGCACACCCGACATCATCGCGCCGACAAGGCAACCGGCGAGGGCGATGCTCATGGCGAGGCCCTGCTGCTCCGGAGAGTCGGATATGCCGAAATATACTTCGTAAAACGGTTTTGCTCCTCCGATGACGACCCAGTCGTAACCGAACAGCAGTCCGCCCATCGCTGACACGATGCAGATGAAGTAGATGAAACCTTTGTTGAATTTTTCCATGTGGTATTAAGATTTTGGCATTTTGTTAATCTGCTGCAAAATTACAGCCTCGCGACGGAACGGAAAATGACCGAATTGCGATTTTATATGGACAATATTACTTTTTTATCCGGAAGGTTTGACGTAACTTTGCGTAACCGACATAAACCGGTTGTTTTTGCTATGAGAATCAAGTCAGGTTTCAGCGGCGAACGGTCGCTTGTGCTGCCAAAAGTGATGATAGAAATGATGGAGAAGGACCCGCTGACAAGTCTCCTCCACATTACAGACATAGGGTATTACCCCAAGGCTTCCCATCATTACAGACACCGGGAACCACCCATCGGACAGTATGTGTTTATATATTGTATTGACGGGCGGGGATGGTTTGAGCTTGGTGGCGTGAGATATGAGGTATATGCCAATCAATATTTCATATTGCCAGCAGGAATGGCGCATACCTACGCGAGCTCGGATGAGGAACCATGGACTATATACTGGGCGCACTTCAGCGGCACGCATGCAGCCCACTTCATGCCGTCCGACCCCGCGCCACAGACCATTGCTCCCAGCCTGGATTCAAGAATATCCCACCGCATAAACCTTTTTGAGGAGATATTCAACACCCTCAACGACTCCTTTGCGTTGGAGAATATACGCTATGCGGCCTCGGCGTTCCACCATTTCCTGGAGTCGATGAGATATTTCAAACTTTACAGGAAGGTCGGCAACCAGAAGCACGACTCCGACGTGATAGAATCAACGATACATTATATGGTGGAAAATGTGGAGCGCCGCCTGACCCTCGCCGACATCGCCGACTATTCAGGCTTCTCCCCCTCATTCCTGTCGGCGATGTTCAAGAAACGCACCGGCTACAGCCCCATCACCTACTTCAACCTGATGAAAATCCGCAAAGCCTGCGAACTGCTCGACACCACCCCGATGAAGCTCAACCAGATCAGCTTCAAGCTCGGTTTCGAAGACCAATTCTACTTCTCCCGCCTCTTCACCAAGATAATGGGTCTCTCCCCCAAAGCCTACCGCACCCAACCCAAAGCCTGAGCCATGCCAACCCAAGCCTGACCCGCTCTCCGCGATTGCCTCCCAGCTAAAGTCGTTTCCCTACGAATACCCAATCCCCAACTAAATCCACAGCCCCGTTTTTTTCAAAACAACCTATGTCGAAGTTGTCTATCAGCACATACTGATGTATGGCTCTGAGCATATGGTCTTGTTTTGTCCTCGGTACTCATAACCGTAAATCCTTGTTAATGTCATAATTAGGTGCTATGAATTTACAAAATTTCGGCTTAGGCCGCGTTCATAACCCAGTTCCGGGGAATCGGAGACATCAATTTATTTATGTTCAACTGGTATCACTATCCTCTAGACATACCCACCGTCCACCGGCAAAATCCGCTGATCCGGGGGATTTCTTCATCTTACGCATAGTCAAACTATACACCTGAAAGTTTGACATTTATCTCTACCTGTTTTAACTTATGTACTGGGATTTTGGCTAGTGCCTATAGGCTGGCACTTAAAATTGGGATGCGTATTCCCGTCTATTATATTGAATTCTCCCTTCTACACCTCGTCTTAATACAAGAGTATGGTCATCTAAACTCAATATATTAAATTCAACTGCATATCCAGGATTATATTGACCTTCGTAGTTAATATATAACATATCCTTGTTCCTTGTCCATTTACCTCTAATTTCCCTATCAATCCCTTCCGTAAAATTATTATCTAAACTTAACAAGCATGTGCCGTCCTCCCTTAGAATAAGCTCAGTGGAACCTGTACTCGTGGCTTCAAACCAGGTTCCGCAAATAGAGTCCTTTTTTGAACAGGAGACTGTAAGAAAAATATATACAAGTATTGTCAGTATATATCTAAATTTCATAGTGTATACGTCTTGATAGTAATTCGAAAGTTTCATAATAGAATGAGGCGTAATAATGTCTAATTATGGTATCACAAATTATCGAGACTAATTTCTTCAATTTCATTAGTAGGATGATAAAACCTGTAGAACAACATAACATGGAGTCTTTTGAATTGATTAAGAAAATCAGATATTGGCATTTCAGGTAATCTAATGCTGATAAGCTTGTTTTCTCTCTCCATATCTTCACTGATTATTGACACTGATACAAGGTCATCATAACCGCAGTAGAGAGAAATTCCTTGAGGTGCGAATTTAGCAGTGTCAATACCAAATTTTCTTGCGAAATCTTCAAGAGAAGAATAATCGCTGATGTCGGCCGCTGATGTCCCTTTAAAATCATTGTATTGGACAGATGCTTCTGATTTCGTCATAATTATTTGTATTAATAAAACACTACTGTCCACTAAAAATGGACGTGGTTAAAAATTAAACAAATTCGGTTCAC
>CAMWVQ010000035.1 GCA_947177635.1 uncultured Porphyromonadaceae bacterium
GTTCCACACCCCCGTGTGTCCCGTCTACCAGAATGTGGACGCCGCTCCCCACACCGACCCCGCTGAAATCAAGGCCAACCTCATCGCCCAGCTTACCGCCCCCGTGCGTTGGACACAGACCGTGGCCAACATGGTGGCCGACGGTGCCACAGAGTTCGTCGAACTTGGCCCCGGCAAGGTGCTCCAGGGTCTGGTGAGCAAGGTGAGCCGCGACGTTGCCGTTTCCGGCAAGCAGTGACGCCCGGCCAGGTGGAGCCCCCGGCTCCGCCACTCCCAAACCGAAATACCATAACTTTGCGATAAAAATCCCGAGGAGCGTTCTGCGCTCCCCGGGATTTTCATTATGCGTGACTTCCGTCAGGGATGAGGAAGCGCAGGGGTCAGTCGTTGCTGTCGAGGTGGGAGGAGAGGAGCGCGCGGGCGCGGGAGGCATAAGCTGATGGAACCAGGAGCTGCAACGGCGTCCAGGTGTCGGTCATCGGCAACACCGAGGCTATCGTCTGGTTGGTGACCTCGCAGGGGATACCGTTGCTGCGTAGCATCCCGGCGGCGATCTCCGCCGCCTGTATGGTCGGGAATTTGCCCAGTAGGGTTGTCTGAGAGTCTCGCAGGCTGTTCATAGGTGAATAGTTTTTGTTTCTGCAAATATAACAAATAATCCACGGATTCGGGTGGCTTCCCCGAAAAAACGGAGACGGATACGGCAAGGGCCGTCGCGCGGGTGGGTTCACCCCGTGACGGCCCTTGGTCAGCCGGCAGATATGCCGGTTTCAGGAAGCCGGGTTACTTGTTGAAGATGACCTTGCGCATTGCGCCCTCTTTCCTCTCGATTACGATCTGGCCATCCTCGGGATTGGCGATCCTGATGCCCTGTAGGTTGTAGTACTCCGATGTGGAGTTGCTGTCGCAGGACACCGACTCGATGCCGCTCCGGGGCAACACGGTCACGGCGCATACCGCTGTGATGTCGCCGCAGGTGACGGTGATGTTGGCGCTACCGGCGCTGACCCCCTTGACAACACCATTCTCCACAGTGGCCACAGCCTCGTCAGAGGAGGTCCAGGTGAGGGTCGGGTCGGTAGTGTCCTCAGGCTTGACGGTGGCGGTGAGGGTCACGCTCTCCTCAACCTCGATTGAGATTTCGGTATTGCTCAGGATGATTTCCTCGGCGTTGACGCCGTCGACGGCAACGATTTTCTCGAAGTTGCACCATTCATATCCGTTCTTGTATGACATAAAGTCGGCGGCGGGCACATAGAGGGTGGCCTTGGTGTAGTTGTCGCTGTCAAACGCCTTGTCGGGGGAAACGATGGAGGGGGCGGTCTCAGCCTCGCAGGTTATGGAGGTGAGGTTCCAGCAACCGTAGAAAGCCAGGTTGCCGAGCGACTGGAGCGACTTGGGAAGTTCGAGGGCTGTCAGACTCCAGCACCAGGCGAAGGTGCGGAAACCGATTTCGGTGACCCCTTCGGGGATGGTGAGGGTGCCGTTTAAGCCGGAGCAGCTCACGAACGCCTGCTCCCCGATGGTCTTCACATTCTTGCCTATTGTCAGTTTCCCCTTGAACCCTTCACACATTCCGAACGCCACTTCGCCGATATAGGTCACGTTTTCGGGTATGGTGAGGGGGCCTGAGAATTTCTCGCAGCTGCAGAACGCGTAGTCGCCGATGGTCTGGAGTGCGGTCGGGAGGGTGAGCCATCCCCAGAACTTGCTGCAGCCGTTGAACGCGCTTTTGCCTATGGAGGTCAGGCCGCTGCCAAGTTCAAGCGAACCGTTGAAGCCTGTGCAGTTCAGGAAGGCGTTGTCGCCGATGGAGGTGACTGACGAGGGGATGGAGAGGGTGCCTGTGAAGCCGGCGCACTGGAGGAAGGCGGCGTCACCGATTGTGGTGACCGACGAGGGGATGCTGAGGGTGCCGGTCAGGCCGGAGCAGCTGAAGAAGATGTTGTCAGGAAGTGAGGTGATGCCCTGGGGGAGGGTCAGCGGGCCGTTGAAACCGGTGCAGCCCATGAATGCCCCATCACCGATTGAGGTGACGCTCTGGGGGAACGTGAGGCCGCCGATAAGGCTGGAACAGCCGTTGAACGCATTTTTGCCGATTGTGGCGAGGTTGTCGCCGAAGGTGAGCTCGCCGTCAAGCGAGGAGCAGCCAGAGAAGGCAGAGCTGCCGATGGCTGTGAGCGTCTGCGGTAGGGTTAGCGCGCCGGAAAGGCGGCTGCAAAGCAAGAAGGCGTTGTCGCCGATGGTCTCCACGCTGTTGCCGATGGTGAGCGCTCCGTTCATGCCGATGCAGGCCGAGAAAGCGCTGTTGCCGATATATGTCACATTGTCGCCGATGGTCAGCGCGCCTGACATATTCTGGCATCCGTTGAAAGCATTGTCGCCGATTCTGACAAGATTTTCACCCAGGGTGAGGGTTCCGGTGATGGTTCTCAGACCCTGGAAAGCACCGTCCTTGATGGCGGTCACCCGGTAGGTGACATTCCCTTCTGAGATGGTTGCCGGGATTACAAGGTTCTCAACCGGTTCGGCGGGGTCGGCCAGACCGTTGACAACGGCTGTCTTGGCCGATTTGTCGATTGTGTATGACAGGACGCCCGAGGTGATGTCGGCCTGCAGCAGGTTGCCGTAAGAGAGGCATCCATCGTCGGTTACGCAGACAAACGCGTGTCCCGAGGGGATGTGGATGAAGTCAGACTCAAGCTTGAAATCGCAGTCGGGGTTGCTGAAAGTGAACTTGTAGGACTTGTCTCCCTTGGGCATGTCGTAGAGGTAGAAGTCCTTGCTGTCGACAGAGCGGGTGGTCGCGTAGGATGCGCCTGGGTACGGGCCGAAAAGCTCCGTGCCATCCTCGGCAACGGCGTAGACTTTAAGGCTGTTCTTGTCAGCGTCTATGGTCGTCTGGTTGTGGAGGAAGAGGAGGTAGTACTGGTTGACGCCACCCTCCACGATTTCCTGGAGGCCCTTGGCGTTTGAGAGGAAGTAATAGTCCTTGTCCTCAAGGGTCACGTCATAAGCGTCCTTGTTGTATCTCCAGTTGTCGGAATACTGGATGCTGACGTATTTCCCAACCGCGTCGTCGGGGAGTGAGAATTTGTCATAAGTGATGCCGTCCACTGTGACCTGCCCTTCCGACAGGCCGTTATAGCCGAAGTCGAAATACTTGCCGGCGTCGTCATATCCGAACACATACACGAGCGGCTTCTCGAAGCAAGCCTGGTTGCTGATATACAACGTCGGGGCGGCCGAGGCCTGCAAGGCGCCGAGGCTGGCCGCCAGTCCGAGGAAAAGTGTGGAAAGTTGTTTCATAATTAATCGCGGTTAAAGATTATGCCCCAAAGATATTAAAGAGAGAGGCTGGAATCGCTTGATATGAATCAAGAAATTTATCAGAACCGGCGATTTGGTTAGTTTTCACATTTGTATAAGGATATCAGGATGGGGCGGTGTGGCCGGTCTGTCAGCTGCGGCCGTATATCTTCCTGACGCGCGACAGGGTCTCCTGGGTGATGTTGAGGTATTGGGCGATGTATTTGAGCGGGATGGCATTGAGTATCTCCTGCGGTCGACCGTTGAGCAGTGCCTCGTAGCGCGAGCGGGCGTCTCCGGTGCCGAGTATGACATACCGTTTCTCAAGCACATGAAGCTGCTCTATCAGCACCTTCACCTCCCAGTCGCGCAGCTCGCTGTGTTTGGCCAGGAGCGACTTCATCTCCTCGAACCGGATTTCATAGACGGCAATCTCGGTAATGGCTTCAATGGAGAATATTGCCGGGGCGCCGGTGTGCCACGCGGTTATGGATGTCACTACATCTCCTTGCGAGGCGAACCAGCGGGTGTCTTCTTTGTCCTCTTTCTCGTAAAGCCCCCGGCAAAGGCCTTCGGCGATGAAAAACACAGAGGAACACCGGGAGTCCTGGCTCACCAGTCGGCTCCGGCGTGGGTGACGTCGCAGGGTTGCCACTTTTTCAAGTTCGTCGGCAATCTCCTCCGGCACAGGGTGTACGACCCGGAGGATGTCAAGCAGACTCATTGCGTTTGACATAGACAGAGTATTTCTCGGTTGTTGATTTCTGGGATTTGACAAAGGTACGAAAATTTGGCCTGCCATAAATAAGTCAGGCGTTAAGATTATTTAAGAGGGGGGATGGCTTAAAAAAACTGTTTCCCCTCTCTGTTGATTGGATGGAAAATCGTAACTTTGCGGCGCTGTAATGCATTCTCATCTGTCTCCGACATTCCGATTTGAAACGTCTTCAATTCTATATAATCTTCCTCTTGATGGCTTTCTTCGTCGCGGCAAACCTGCTGTCGCGTGACGGGGAAGGTTCGTTGCGCGATATCCGCAGCCGTCAGGATGTGGCTCCGGCCCGGGCCGGGGAGGCCACGGAGGTTATGGACGTCGCCCCTGCGGCGCTTCCGGAGATTGTCCCCCTCGACTCGGTTGCTGCCGACTCTCTCGGCGGGGCCCCGGCTGACAGCGTCGCCCCGGCCCCTGCAGACTCCCTCGCGGGAGGCGCGCCGACGAGGGGATTCGGCGTCGACTCAACGTTCTTCACCGTCCGCGACTCCGTGAAAGGCTCAAGGATACGCCGCACGAAGGCCGACCTCGACAACCAGGTGGTCTTCTCGTCGAAAGACTCGATGATAATGGTCGGCCGCGAGATGACATACATGTATGGCGACGGCCAGATTGACTACGGTGACCTCAAACTCACCGCCGAAGACATCGAGCTTGACATGGCCAAGTCAGAGGTGTATGCCGTCGGGGTCGAGGACTCGCTCGGCGAGGTGGTGGGCGCGCCGGTCTTCGAGGAGGCCGGGACGGCCTACGAGTCGGCCACGATGCGCTACAACTTCAAGAGCAAGCGAGGCTACATCACCAATGTGGTCACCCAGCAGGGGGAAGGATACCTCACCGGCGGCACCACCAAGAAGACCGAGGGGGAGGATTTCTACATCGAGAACGGGCGTTACACCACCTGTGACGAACACGAGTGTCCCCACTTCTACCTCCAGCTCACCCGAGCCAAGGTGAGGCCCAAGAAAAACATCGTCACCGGCCCCGCCTACATGGTGCTCGCCGGGTTGCCCTTGCCCCTGGCGGTGCCTTTCGGCTACTTCCCTTTCAGCGACAAGTACGCCTCCGGAGTCATCGTGCCGACATTCGGCGACGACTACAACCGGGGTTTCTATCTCAGCGACGGCGGATATTACTTCGCCATCAACGATTATGTTGACCTCGCCCTTACCGGTGAAATCTACACCAAGGGTTCATGGGGGCTGTCGGCCCAGTCTACCTACGCCAAGCGCTACAAGTTCAACGGCCGCTTCAACATCAACTACCTCAAGACCATCAACGGAGAGAAGGGTGACCCCGATTACTCCTCGGCCACCAACTTCCAGGTGTTGTGGAGCCACTCCCAGGACGCCAAGGCCAACCCCAACATGACCCTCTCGGCGTCGGTCAACTTCACCACCTCAGGATACTCCCGCAGCAGCGTCAACTCTTACTATTCGAGCGCGTTCACCGAGAACACCAAGAGTTCGACGGTCAATATGACCTACCGATTCCCCGATTCGAAGTGGCAGCTGTCGACATCCCTGAATGTCTCGCAGCGAACCCAGGACTCGACCCTGGCGGTGTCGTTCCCTAACGTCAACGTGTCGATGTCGCAGACCTACCCCTTCAAGCGGAAGAAGGCCGTCGGGGATGAGAAGTGGTATGAGAAAATCCGCATATCATACTCGGGCCAGCTCCAGAACTCCCTGACCGCCAAGCAGGATGAGTTCTTCAAGAAGTCACTCGTAAAGGACTGGCGCAACGGCATGAAGCACAATATCCCCATCTCGGCGACATTCAACCTCTTCAAGTATTTCAACCTCACGCCGTCAATCAACGTCACCGACAGGATGTACACCTCGAAAATCCGCCGTGACTGGGATCCAGCGAAGTCTGCCGAGATAACCGACACCACATACAGCTTCTACAACGTGTGGGACTTCACCTCATCCGTCTCGCTCGACACCAAGATTTACGGCTTCTTCCAGCCGCTGCCATTCCTGGGCGACAAGGTGAAGATGATACGCCATGTGCTGACCCCGACGGTCTCCTTCTCATACGCACCCGACTTCTCCTCCCCCTGGTTCGGATATTACGGCCAGTACTCCTACGTCGACGCTGACGGCCGCGCCCAGAACCGCAAATACTCCCTCTTCCCCAACTCCCTCTTCGGAGTGCCCGGACAAGGTGAGACCGGAGCCGTTTCGGTATCCCTCTCCAACAACCTCGAGATGAAGGTCAAGACCAACGACTCGATAGGGGAGAAGAAGGTGTCGCTCATCGAGAACTTCACCATCTCTCAGAGCTACAACTTCGCCGCCGACTCGCTCAACTGGAGCAACATCAACACCTCCATCCTGCTGCGTCTCACCAAGCAGTTCAACCTCAACCTCAACGCAACCTGGGATGTCTACACCTACCAGCTCAACTCGGCCGGCAACCCCGTCAGGGTGAACATCCCGCGCTGGAAAGCGGGGAAAGGGTGGGGCAAGCTATCATCGACCGGAACATCCTTCTCATACACCTTCAACAACGACACATTCAGACGTGGCGACAAGAAGGACAAGAACAAGGATAACAACGACAACACCGGCGGAACCGACGCCAACGGCGACTCCTCATTTGACAACCCCGGAACCGACGGACGTCCAAGGAGTCCGCGGGACGGCGGGGATGGCGGCGACGGAGACCTGCAGCTCGACAGCGACGGATACGCCGCCTGGAGTGTCCCCTGGAGCCTGACGCTGAATTACTCCATAAACTACTCATACGGCGATTTCAACTACGAGAAGATGGAGTATAACGGCAAGTTCACCCAGAACCTGAGCCTCTCGGGCAACATCCGCCCCACCAAGAACTGGGAACTGTCGGCCACCGCCTCATACGATTTCCAGCAACACAAGCTCGCATACATGAACCTCAACGTGTCTCGCGACCTGCATTGCTTCACGATGAGGGCGTCGATAATACCGGTAGGCCCATACAAGAGTTACAATTTCCACATATCCGTGAAGTCGGCGCTTCTTTCCGATCTCAAATATGACAAACGTTCCTCCCAGAGCAATGGTGTGCAATGGTACTGATTCCCTCAGCGAGGGATGACACCTGAACGCCTGACCTTAGTCGTAAGACTCATATCTGCCGGCCGTGATGGCCGTGCCAAGCATCGCAATGGATGACTGGTAAATCCTGACATTAATCAATTATAGTATTACATAGTATTATTATCAATGAAGAAAAGCAATTCGCTGCTGTTTGCCGCATTGCTGGCATCCGTGACGGTTTCCTCCTCGACAGGAGCGCCGCTGTCACGCGAAAATGCCGGCATCGGAAAGGGTTCCGCATATGAGTGCGCCCTCCCTGAAAAGGCTATGGTCTCCAATCTTCCGAAGATGAAGACCGTGTCAACCACTCCAGTGAACGGCCTGCGCAAGGTCGTCTCTCCCGCTGAAATCCGACGCAAGGCCGCTATGCGTTCGGCAACCTCAGCTTCCCGCGCCATCGCCCAGGATGTAGACCTGAGAGGTTGTGTGTTGTATCCCAACACGCTGCTGGGATTCCACACCCTCCCCAAGGTGGACGGCGGGGAGTTTGTCCCCTACGGAACCACCGACCTGCTGGCTGTCATCAACGGCGGCGGTTATGATGACGGCGAGGGACAGTATCACGGCGTGTTCTACCAGGCTTCCACCTCGGGAATCGCATCTGTGACCATATATCATCTCGACTCCGAATCGCTCGACATCATCGACAGCAAGAGTCTCACCGACGGCGGCGGTATGATTGCCGATGACATCGCCATGGACCCTGTCACAGGTGAGGTCTACGGTTGCTACCTGACCGAGTATGGCCGTTGCTGGGGAAAGGGCGACTATGCAGCCGGTACCCGCACCGCCATCCGTGAGCTGGGAGCCCACGAATACCTCGCCGGAGTGGGATGCGACGCCTCCGGTCAGTTCTACGGTGTGACTGTCGGTGGTGATTTCGTCAAAATCGACAAGCTCACGGGTGAGTATCAGACTGTCTCACACCCCAACATCCCCTACCAGTACATGTCCGGTGGATGTGTCGACACCACACACGGTAAATTCCTGGTGTCTTACAGCACCGACGGCGATGGCTCCGGTATCTATGAGGTTGACCTCGCCACCGGAGAGGCCGCCCGTGCCGTTGACTTCCAGAAGGAGGTCGTGGCTGTAGGGCTTTATGTGGCTCCCGACGCCGTGGATGAGAAATCCCCGGCAGCTCCGGTGCTGACCGTGTCCGCTCCCGAGGGCACGATGACTGTCAGCTACTCCATCGCTCTCCCATCCACCCTCCGCGACGGCACACCCCTCTCGGGAGATGTGGATTACACCCTCTGGGCCAACGGAGAGCTGAAAGCCCGGGGCAGCGCAGCCGCCGGAACCACCGTCAGCGGTGAGTTTGCCGCCTCCAAGAGCGGTATGACCGACTTTGTGGCGCAGGTTTCCAACGCCGCCGGAAATTCCCCCCGCTCACGTCAGACCATCTATGTGGGCAAGGGGCTTCCCTCGGTGCCCGGCAATGTCACCGCCTCCTGGGCAGACGGGCAGATGAAGATAACCTGGAACGCTGTGACCGAGTCGTGTGACGGCGGTTACCTCGACCCTGCGTCCGTCAAATATACCATAAGCGAGGGTGAGCGGACGATTGCCGCCGGAATCACCTCGACAGAGTATCTGTTTGATTTCCCCACACCGGAAGTCCGCACCTCATACACCTTCGATGTGGTCGCCGATTATGACGGCAAGACCTCTGATGCCGGTGTCTCCAATGTCGTGTGGGTCGGCGCGTATGACGTTCCGTTCGAGACAAAGTTCAACACCTACACCGTGCTTGACGATTACGGATATACCATCGTTGACGCCAACAATGACGGCAAGGTATGGGGCATGAGAGGTTTCGCCCTCGGTGTGTTCCTCCCGTTCAACTCCTCTATGGCGGCTGATGACTGGCTGATTACCCCTCCCGTAACCCTTGAGGCCGGGAAAGTCTATCCGTTCTCCATCGTTGCCCACGCTGAAAGCACATATGACGAGGAGAGGATGGAGGTGAAGGCCGGCCGTGGAGCCACCCCCGAGGATATGACCCTTGAGGTAGTCGCTCCCACCGATGTCACCGCCTTGCAGAGCAATCCCCAGACCCTGACCGGTTTTGTTGTGCCTGATGCCGATGGCGACTACAACATCGGTGTGCATGGCATATCTGACAAGTACAAATACTGGCTGACAGTGCTGTCGCTTTCCATCGGTGAAGGCCTTGACGCCGACGCTCCCGCTGCAGTCAGCGAGCTGGCCCTGGTGGCTGAGCCTACCGGCCTCCTCACCCTCTCGGGAAGCTTCCGCCTCCCCTCGCAGACTATCCTCGGCGAGCCGGTGGCCGGCGACGTGCAGGCTGAAGTGAAGTGTGGCGACCGCCTTGTGGCCTCACTCTCTGGCGCGGCTGGCGCGGTGGTGACCTTCGACGACACGCTCCCCGCCAAGGGTGACTACACCTACACCGTGACCACGGCTGCCGGAGAGGTTGCCGGAGTGGCTGTCTCCTCGACAATCTTCGTTGGCCCCTATGCCGCTGCCGCTCCCGAGTCAGCCTCCGTGGCTGAAGCCTCCGAGCCCGGTGTCGTCACTGTCTCGTGGACTCCTGTGACAACCGATGTGAACGGCAACGTCATCGATGCCGCCAATGTGACATACATGGTTTACTCCATCGACGAGGAGAAGAACCTCAATCCAGTTCTCGATACCAACGTCTCCGGCGAGTCCGCGACATTCAAGGCTCTGGATGATGTGGCCAAGCAGCAGTTCATGCAGTATGCCGTGAAGGCGTTCAACCGTGACGCCGAGTCTGAGTCAGCCGCCACCACCGATATGGTTCCTGTAGGCAACGGCTACCAGCTCCCCGTGCTCTACTCGGGAAGCGCCGAACTCACCTACCAGATTATGAGCACAAGTGCTTTCGGACGCGGTTTCTGGGACATCTACAGTCCCGACAACCTTGAGGATGCCCCCGAACCCGTGGCCTCGTTTGACTACTTCGGATGCCACGGCGGTTCGAGCGAGTCTTACGGCGACCTCTCCACAGGCAAGATTGACCTTGTTTCGGCAACACATCCCGAGCTGTCATTCTATACCTACTGTCTCAATGACGGCGACACCAACTTCGTAGAGGCCTGCGTGATTGCCGACGGCAAGACCACATTGCTTGGCCGCGCCCTCCACAGCGAGATGCTCCCCGGCAGATGGACCAAGGTGCGCTACAGCCTTGAGGCATACGCCGGCAAGAACATACAGGTGATGCTCCGCGCCGTCACCAAGACGATGGCTTACACCCTGGTCGATGAGATTACCGTCAAGGAGACCCCTGACAAGGATGTGGCCGCCCTATCCATCGCCGCCCCCGCCTCTGTCAAGGCCGGAGAGAAATTCGGTGTCAGCGTGACCGTTGCCAATTATGGCTATCTCACAGCCTCTGATGTGAAGGTCAACCTCTACCGCGACGGTGACATCCTCGCCTCCGGCGCAGTTGCCTCCGTCGAGCCTGACGCCACCGCCGTTGTCACATTCGAAGACATCCTCTCATACTTTGACGAGGAAACCGAGGCCCTTTATTCGGCAGAAGTGGAATTCGCCGGAGACAAAGACTCCACCAATGACGCCACCGAAGAGGTGACCGTCATCCGCAATATCTCAGACCTCCCCGCCGTCACAGACCTGAGCGGCGAGAACACCACAGCCGGAAACAAACTGACCTGGACACCGTATGAGGTAGGTGAGCTTCAGGGCACCGAGATTACCGAAGACTTCGAGGGAGCCACCTCCTGGGCCCATGAGTTCGGTGACTGGACATTCCTCGATGTCGACCAGAAACCGGTCAGCGACTTCTACCCCGTCACATTCCCCGGAATCGTGTCTGGAGTGACCAAGTCGTCATTCTTCATCTTCAACCGCGAAGAGTCGATGCCCGGCAACACCTCCCTTGCCGGACACAGCGGCGAGCAGTATCTTGTGGCCCTCTACAACGCCAACGGCGAATCCAACGATGACTGGGCGATTTCCCCCCGCCTCAGCGGCGACGCACAGACCATCTCATTCTATGCCCGCAGCTACAGCCCCTCCTATCCCGAGTCGATAGAGATTCTTTACACCACCGAGGACTCCCTTGACCCCGAGGATTACATCGAGATTGATTCTGACGGAGAAGTGCCCGTAACCTGGACCAAGTATCAGTATCAGCTTCCCGCCGGAACCCTCCACTTCGCCATACGTTTCGTCTCGACCGACACCTATATGCTGATGGTCGATGACGTGACCTTCACCCCTGACCCCTACCTCTCGGTTCCGACCATTGTCGGCTATGACATCTACCGTGACGGCGTGAAAATCAACGACGCGCCGGTAGTAGGAGGTGAATATCTCGACAGCGAAGCCCTCGACGGACAGCACACCTACCACGTTGTAGCCAAGTACGCCGAAGGTGACTCCGAGCTTTCCAACCCCGTGATACTCCGGCAGTCAGGCCTCGACACGGTCGGCGCCGCCTCCCTGAAAGTCGGGGTTGAAGGCCGAGACATCGTTGTTTCCGGAGCCGGTCAAAGCCAGGTGACAGTGGTCACCGTTGACGGCCGCGTATTGCGCCGCACCCTCGGCGACCTCCGCCTGACCGTCACCCCCGCCATCTACCTCGTCACCGTCGGTGACTCCACCTTCAAGCTCCTGGTGAAGTAACCCCCGCTGGCGCCCCGGTAACAATCATCCAAAAGGGTTTGTCTTGCTGAGTCCTGACAACCCTGCCAACATAAATTCCGGCAGATTCCCCCTAATCAGGGCATCTGCCGGAATTTATTATAATTTAACAATTCGGGGGGGGTAAGTGTGAATATTTGTTTACCTTTGCAGGTGGAAATAAGAGGCATTAGAGAGAGCTTAAAATCTTTGTCAGAGTATTGGCTTTTGTTCCGGTAGTCAAGCCCATTGGAAAATTTCCCGGAGATTGCTATCACATACAGACTGATAATTAAGTAACTGTTCAAAATTATTTTATATTAACCAATCAAAATCAATTGACGATGAAAAAAGTACTGATTGCTATCCTGGGATTACTTGGGGCAGTTCTCTCGTCGGGAGCTGTTGATTTCAACAAGCAACTCCAGTTGCCGGATTTTTCTGGCAAGACAGTGTGGATTGTCCGTGCAGGTGTTGGTTTCAATGGAGTGACCGGCGACCGCAAGGATGTTCAACAAAGACAATGGTCAGCGGATGGCTGGTCAGGAGAATTCAAGTGTGTCACCGGGTATGACTTTTCCTTTGGTTTCAATAAGTCGTTTGGTGGCAGCCATATCTTTTGGGGGATGGACTTGGCTTTGGGTATGCGTGGCTACACTATGGAGGCTAAAAAGTACACCACTGCCGATAATGCTCAGATGGGAGCATACAATCATCGCAACCGTCAGCAAATCTATAGCATAAAGGCTTATACTGTGAGGTTGACGCCTATCACTGTCGGTTACAGGTATTCATTCCTAAAAAGGATGGCTGCTGAAGTCCATCTGGGAGGTTTCGTATCATATGATTTTGCCGGAAATTGCAACTACGACAATATCGATGTCACCAATTCTGGCAACACTGGTACCGGTAGTGTCAATATGAAACCGACAAGTCTTGTCACAGACAAAAGTCAGTCAATGTCTGGCAGTTTGGGAGATCTTCAAGGCCAACATCGAATTGATGCAGGGTTGAATCTTGGAATTGGCTACTGGTTCGGTCATTTCAACATTGATTTCTCTTGGCAACGAGGATTCATATCTTATGATGACAAAGGAAAAGAGACCGTTGAAATTGCTAAAAAGAAGGGACAGCCTCTCAAAGTGAAATATGGCAACTTGTATGCCAATAGTTTTATGCTTAAATTAGGTTATGCATTTTAACCTGTAAAGGCAAATCAATAGGCTTGGATAGTCTTTCCGGATGCTTTGAGGAATATCCTTGAAGCATTCGGTTTTTGTGGGATTTGTAGCCGGATGGCCTATGTGTAATTTGTGAAATCTGTGAGCCTTCTTGATGGTAGGATTTGAGAGGGGATACTGCTTTGTGTGGAGGATGCTTTGAGGAGGAGTCGGTGGACGCGATAGAAAAGAAGCTTCGCGATGTCGGTCTCGGATAGCGGGTATCCGGGAAACAACAACGCGACGCGATTCGTTATTATAAGTGGCTTGTCTCCAGTTAGGCCCCTGTTCTTTACAGAAGCGCGGTTTGGGTCGAGCTGCGGAGCAGCAACTTGGGCCGTGCTGAGGGGGACGCCGGGGTTATCTCAGGCGGAGGTAGGAGTAGCCGAAGCGTTCGGCGGCTGCGCGGTCGAGTTCCTCGCGGAAGGCGGGATCGGCCACCGAGATGAGGAGCTTGGCCCGTTCGGGGAGGGATTTGCCGCGCAGGTTGACGGCTCCATGCTCGGTCACGATGTAGTTGGTCTGGAAACGGGTCGTGACCACTCCGGCTCCCGGGGTCAGCACCGGCTTGATTTTCGAGATGCCTTTGGTGGAGGAGGTCATGGCAAGGAATGAGATGCCGCCCTCGCTGCGCGACGCGCCATACACGAAATCGTGCTGTCCTCCGACTCCCGAGAATAGACGCTGTCCGATGGAGTCGGCGCATATCTGCCCGGTGAGGTCGATCTCAAGGCAGGAGTTGATTGACATCACTTTCGGGTTCTGGGCGATGATGAACGGGTCGTTGGTCCAGGCGACATCCTTGAATATCATCTCCTTGTTGTAGTCCATCAGGTCATAGAGGCGGCGTGAGCCAAGGGCCAGACACGCCACTGACTTGCCTGGGTAGACTTTCTTAAGGGAGTTGTCGATGATGCCTTTTTCAATCAGGGGAAGCACGCCGTCGGTCATCGCCTCGGTGTGCAGGCCAAGGTGCTTGTGGTTCTCCAGGGCGCGTATCACGGCGTTGGGGATTCCTCCAACACCAATCTGGAGGGTCGCCCCGTCGGGGATGATTTCGGCGATGGCGTTTCCGATGGCGGTCTCCTTCTCGCCGGGTATGGCTGTCGGCACCTCCACCAGCGGGTCGTCGACCTCGACGGCGGCGTCGATTCGGGAGACGTGGATAACCGGGTCGCCGTATGAGAATGGCATGTGGGGGTTGATCTGGGCGATGACCACCCGGGCGCATTCTGTGGCGGAGGTGGCCAGGTCGGCCGACACTCCGTAGCTGACATATCCCTCCTCATTGGGGCGGGAGCAGTTGAGAAGCACAACATCCACCGGCCAGGTGCCGTCGCGGAACAGTCCGGGCACCTCCCCGAGGAAGCGGGGGGTGGTGGACCCGTAACCTTCGTTTATCCATTTGCGGACATTGTTCGACACGAAGCAGGTGTCGACCAGGAAGGAGTCTTTGTATTCCGGCTTGCAGTAGGGTGCCTCACGGTCTGCGACCGAGAATCCGGAGTAAAGCACAACGCCTCTCAGCTCGTGGCCGCGGCGTGTCATCGCCGCCACAAGTGTTTCAGGAATCGATGTTGAACCTTGTATGTAGACGTGGTCGCCGCTCTTTATCAGCTTGACAGCCTCGTCGGCCGACCGCAATTTCAATTCATTCATAATTCAGGGGATAATTGCCTGGGTAGGGGCGGCATGGTTGTTACTTCCCGAGTCGGTCTTTGTGGAACAGCTCCAGGCGTTTGCCGAGGCGTTCAAGAATCTCGGGGGAGTTGAGCAGGGAGACGCAGACGCGGACTCCCTCCTGGCGGCTGCCGGTCGAGGGGAGCGAGATGGTCGAGACGCCGTAGCGAAGCAGTTCGCTCTGCAGCTCCGCTCCCGTTAGGCCCGGATAGCCGACGGTGAAGAAGAAGCCGTCAGATATGGGCTCCTCCCCGTCGAGGGCGTAGACGAGGTGGAAGCCGTTGTCGAGAAACAGCTTCTTGGCCAGCCCGGCGCGGCGTCCGTACTCGCGGCTCTCGGCCACGAAGTCGAGTTTCCCCTCCACAGCCTTGCGGAGCATCGCCGCGTAGGCGTGCTGGGCGGAGTGGGCGGTGCCGGATGAGGCGCAGTACAACACCCCGTAGATGTAGGCGTCGAGCAGCGTGGGCATCTCGTAGAATTTTTCGAAGAACTCGTAGCGGCGGTCGGCCACGGCGGGGGAGACGCAGACAATCGATATGCGCTGTCCGGCGTAGGAGAAAATCTTGGAGGCCGACACCAGCAGGATGCAGCGGTCGGTGTATTTGGCCACGGTCGGGATGAAGGGGGCCTGGTAGGGGATGCCGTAGCGGCGGCGGAAGTCCATGCCGAGATACGCGTTGTCCTCGATGAGGATAAGGTCGTGTTTCTCGGCCATCCGGGCGAGAATCCTGAACTCGGTCTCGGTGAGGTTGGTCCACGCCGGGTTGTTGGGGTTGCTGTATATGATGGCCGATACCTTGCCGTCGGCAAGGGCCTCTTCGAGACGCTGTTCGAGCAGCTCGCCGCGGCAGTCGTATATGTCGACCGAACGGTGGCCGAGTCCGAGGAGCTTCACCTGGTTGTGCTGGGCGGGGAAACCGGGGTCGAGGAAGAGGATAGTGTCCTTCCCTTTGATTCTCTGCCCCATCAGCAGGAAGAGGGTGAAGGTGCCTTGCATCGAGCCGACGGTCGGCACTATGCAGCGGCCCGGGATGTCGATGTCGAAGAAGGCTTTCAGGAAGTCGCTTCCCGCATCCTTGAGGGGCTTGATGCCGGCGATGTTGGGATACATGTTGGCCACTCCGTTGGCCAGGGCCTCGCGTTCGGCTTCGATTCCGGCCTCTGACGCGGGGAGCCCGGGGTTGCCCATCTCGAGATGCACGAACTCCTCGCCGAGGGGTTCCTGCAGGTGGGTGGCGAGCGCCATTATCTGGCGTATCGTCGCCGATGCTATGTTGGGTATGTTCATCATGTCCAGCGCCTGCCGGAACATGTCGGTTGAAACGGGTATCATAAGTGTCGGGGTAAAAACGCTTGTGACTTGAATGGGGTCTGGGACGCCTTGTCAGAGCGACAGGGCCATCTCCCTTCCGGCGCGGAAGGCCGCTATGTTTGTCTCCACCATCTTCTCCCCCTTGGGGCCGAAGACGGTCTTGATGCCGGCCTCGATCTGTTCGGGGGTGAGGTCGATGTAGGGTGACGCCGCCCCCAGCAGCACCATGTTGGATGCGCGCAGGGTGGCTTTCTCCTTGGCCACAGCCTCCATGTCGAACGCCGTCACATTGGGCAGTTTTCCAAGGGCGTCGATGATGCGCGCCGTGTCGGGGTAGTTGGGGATGTTGACGAAGGGAACCGTTGAGGTCACCACGCGTCCGGCCGAGGAGAGCCAGCCTATATGGCGCAGGGCCTCCATAGGCTCGAGGGCCACGATGAGGTCGGCCTTTCCGGAGGGTATGAGGTCTGAGGCAATCGGATCGGAGCTGAGACGCAGGCACGACATCACGTCGCCGCCGCGCTGGCTCATACCGTGCACCTCGGCTTGTTTCAGGTGAAGGTTCTCGCGCAGGGCTGCCGCGCCGAGAATGGTGGCTATCGAGAGGATTCCCTGGCCGCCGACCCCTGCCAGGATTATATCACATTTCATTGTAAAATCGTTTAAAGTCAATGTTTATGGCTGTCAGATACGGCCGGGCCCCGACGGCGCCCGGCCTTGGTCTCACGTCAGTTTTTCTTGGCGTGACGGCGGGCGGTCTGGATGCATTCGCGGCGCGCCACGATTACCGACAGACCTTTGTGCTCGAACTCCGAGAGGAACAGTGCCTTCATCTCCTCCACTGTCTTGGGGAGGGAGTCGATGGTGTGGAGGTGGGCGCGGTCAACGCCGAGTCCGAGGCAGATGTCTTCCAGCTTGCCAGTGCCCTGCGAGTCCTGTCCGCCGGTCATGCCGGTGGTGAGGTTGTCTGAGATGACCACCGTCATAGGGGTGTTCTCGTTGACGGCGTCGAGCAGCCCGGTCATCCCGGAATGGGTGAAGGTGGAGTCGCCGATGATGGCCACTGAAGGGTGCTGTCCGGCGTCGGCGGCGCCCTTGGCCATGGTTATGGATGCACCCATGTCGAGGCAGGTGTCGATGGCGTTGAAGGGGGAGAGCCATCCGAGGGTGTAGCAGCCGATGTCGCCGAACACTTTCGGTGAGTCATATTGCTTCATGGCGGCGGTGAGGGCGGCGTAGACGTCGCGGTGGCCGCATCCCTGGCAGAGGGCCGGCGGACGGGCGACGACAAGCTCTTTCAGCTCTTCGCACCCGCATGCGGCGCAAGGTTCGGAGGTCTCTTTCTTCAGTGACGGGACAGCCTTGACAAGGGCCTCCATCACGGAATCGGGGGTCAGCTCGCCGGTGCGGGGAAGGTAACCGTCGAGTTTCCCCAGCACCTGGCGCGAGGGGGTGTCGAGCAGTCCGCGCAGCATCTCCTCGATTACGGGCTGCCCCTCTTCGGCCACGAGCACGCGGTCTACTTTCGAGAACAGCTCCTTTATCATCTTTTTGGGGAGGGGATACTGGGATATTTTCAGCAGGGGGAAGGGGCATCCTTCGGGGAAGCACTCCATCACGTAGTTGTAGGCGATGCCTGAGGCGAGTATGCCAAGTGAGGTGTCGGTGCCGTCGGTGAGGCTGTTGAACGGCGAGGCTGCCGACTCCTGCTCCATGAGCTCACGGTCGGCGATGAGCTGGCGGTAACGCACACGCGAGTTGCCCGGCATCAGCACCCACTGGCGCGGGTTCCGGGGGTAGCTCATGGTGTTCTCCTGCGCGGCCTCAGGTTCGGTGGCGACCTGCGCGCGCGAGTGGCTCAGGCGGGTCACCAGGCGCACAACCACCGGGATGCGCAGCTTCTCTGAGAGGCCGAAGCCGTAGGCGGCCATGTCGTAAGCCTCCTGCTGGTTGGATGGCTCCAGGCAGGGAGTCATGGCGAAACGGGCATAGAAACGGGAGTCCTGCTCATTCTGGGAGGAGTGCATCGAGGGGTCGTCGGCTGAAATCACCAGCATGCCGCCGTTGGTGCCGGTCATGGCGGAGTTCACAAATGCGTCTGCTGCCACGTTCAGGCCGACATGCTTCATCGACACCATCGAGCGTTTTCCGCAGAAACTCATGCCGAGGGCTTCCTCGACGGCGGTCTTCTCGTTTGATGACCAGTGGGAGTGGATTCCGCGCTCGCGGGCGGTGGGGTTGGCTTGTACGAATTCAAGGATTTCAGTTGAGGGTGTGCCGGGATAGGCGTACGCGCCGGAGAGGCCGGCGTTTATGGCTCCCAGAGCCAAGGCTTCATCGCCCAGAAGGAGCTTCTTCACTTTTGAGGCACTGTGGTCGGTAGGCTTGTTCTCGTTCATGCTGATGAAAATTTGTAGCGTCGGAAATCTACTTCCCGACGCTACAAATTTACCAAAATTTCAAGAGCTTTTAAGAAATCCGGTTATGTTTAAAAACATATCCTCCCGAGAGCCTCCCCGAAGGTCATTTGAACCGGAATTTCGGGATGATGCGCAGGTCGGTCATGCCGTTGTACCATCTCTCGCGTTGCGAGGGTATCGACTCCATGAAGGGGATGATGTCGTCGCCGTATGCGCGCCTGGAGTAGAAGAGCAGCACCGACGCCTTGCGCCCGTCAATCTCCACGTCGCGGTAGTAGTGGATGTCGGCCTCCACGCAGTCGAGCTTCCCACCCTTGCTGTCGCTGACGATGAAGTCGAGGATTTTCTCGCCGTCGTTCTCGGCGACGATCCAGTTGCAGACCTTGTCTGACTTCTTCCGCTCGGCCAGTTCGGCGATTTTCATCTCTATGGCCTTGTCTGAGTTGTAGGGGGTGTCGCCATAGAAAATCACGCTGACGGTGAACATACTGGTGTAGTTGTCTAAAGTCTCCCCCGCAGGGAGATATTCCTGCAGTATGTAGAAGTCATATGGGCGTGAGCTCCAGGCGAAATAGAATTTTTCGCCGCAGTAAGTGATCGGGTTGCCTGCGTCGAAATACTGGACGGCGGTCTCGGCCCTCAGCAGCGGAAGTGCCGACAGGGCCAGCGAGAGGAACAGAAGAAGTTTTTTCATAGGTGCTGATTCAAGGTGAGGAATGGAGGCGAGGATGTCAGGGCAGTCTGTCATTCCCCCTCAGGGAATTTGCGGTAATACTCCTCCAGGAGGTTCTTTATGTTGAAGTAGTAGGTCTCGTTCGAGGCTTTACCCTTGGAGTCTTTCTTCTCCACCTCTATCAGGTCGAAGTAAGGTTCCTGGTAATGCTGCCCCTTCACGACGGCGTTCTGGAAGTTGACTATGTCGTATTCGTGGCGGGGGTTGATGACATACCAGGCGTGGTCGGGGTCAGCCCCGGTGCCTGACGAGATGATGGCCTGGATGAGATGGTTGAGGCGATACTGCCATATGTTGGCGCGGTTGACCTTGCCACGGGCGCGGAGGGCGTAGATGAGGAAGTTGATCTGCGAGAGGTCGAACGGATTGTCGTCGAGGGCGGTCTCCGCGTATGAGATTATTGAGTCGAGCTCGGCGCGGGTGTGGGAGCTTTTGTAGTAAAGGCTCTCGTTCTTGGATGAGGCGTCGTTGTGGCGGTAGGGGTTGAAATCCTCCTGGAAGAGGTAGCCGTAATAGAGGTGGCGGTAGTCGTCGAGGTTCATCACCGTCTCGTTCTGCTGGTATCGCCCCATGAGTTTGGGGTAATAGTAGGGGGATGCGGGGTCTGTCACCTCACGGCGTATCTGGTCGAGGTCGGGAACCTCGGTGACGGCTGTTTTTTTCTGGGAAGTGGGGGCGGCCAGAAGCGCGCCCGAAAGGAGCAGCAGTGCCGATATGAAAAAAATGAGCTTTCTCATCATTGGTCAAGTTAAAAGTTTCAGCTGTCCCCATACCCGGGGATGGCTGTATGCGTCAGAATCCGCCTGACTTGGCGAGAATCCCCTGGATGCCGATGGCCACAAGCGTCAGCGTCACTACCGCCGGCAAGCCCGCGGCTACGGCCCAACGGGCGGCGAGCCGCCATTCGCGAAGGCGGGATAGGCTCATATAGGCTCCCAGGCCGAGGAGTACCCCCGCCGTGGAGCATATGATGGCTCCGGCCTGGTGGAACATCAGCCCGGATGCCATTCCGGCAAGTGCCCCTCCGGTTATGAAGTGTCTCGCCCGGGCGGGAATCACCAATGGCGCGCTCCTGACGATGTCGATGCTGACAACTATCAGCACGGCGATCGCCCAGAAGAGCAGGAGCCTTGAGCTGAGAGAGGCGTAACCCGACGCCCGCAAGGCCCAGGCCCCGGCATAGGCGGCCACCGCCCCCGCAGAGGCGGCGCGGAACGCCAGCACTATCGCCGCGCTCATAAGCAACGCTCCGGATATGAGGTAGAATTCATCCATCGGTGAAGTTTGACAACAAATTTAACAAATTCCATCCGATTATTCCTCCGGCGATAAATCCATTTACATAATTTTAAAGATTTTTTGCTCAAATTTTTTACAATGCAACGTGTCGAAAAGGTATGGTTTGTAACCCTTATGTAACAATCGGGGCGTTTTCAAGCCTAAAATAAGCGTATTAAAGAATTTTTTCAGCATATTACATTGCCGTTTGGGCTACTTTTTGTAATTTTGCATCCGAAAAGTAAGGCAACAGTCATTTTTTTTCGGCCATGCTTTTCTCCCGCTAAACTGAACATTCAAAAATTAAACACCTTATTTATTATGTCAGAAATCGCATCTCGAGTTAAAGCCATCATCGTCGACAAGCTCGGCGTGGACGAAAACCAGGTAACCGAAACCGCCGCTTTCACCACCGACCTCGGCGCAGACAGCCTCGACACCGTTGAGCTCATCATGGAGTTCGAAAAGGAATTCGGCATCACCATCCCCGATGACAAGGCAGAGACCATCTCTACCGTGGGCGACGCCATCAACTACATCGAGGCAGCAAAGCAGTAAGCGAGTTTCTGGCTCCGATAACCGAATACGATACAATGCGCCCGAGGGCGCATTGCGTTTTTTACCCGCATTGATACAATGGAACTTAAAAGAGTAGTAGTAACCGGCATGGGCGCCCTCACTCCCATCGGAAACGATGTAGAGACCTCCTGGCAGAATGCCATCGACGGTGTGTCCGGTGCCGGCCCAATTACCCATTTCGACGCTTCCCTCTTCAAGACACAGTTCGCCTGTGAGGTGAAGGGGTTCAACGGCGCCGACCATATCGACCGCAAGAAGCTCCGCCAGCTTGACCTCTACGCGCAGTATGCCCTCGTGGCTGCCCGCCAGGCTGTCGAGGATTCAGGCATCGAGAACGACGAGAAGCTCAACAAGAACCGTGTAGGCGTCATCGTGGCCGCAGGTATCGGTGGTCTCCACACCTTCGAGGAGGAGGCCGGATATTACGCCATCAACGCCGACAAGGGTCCCAAATACAACCCCTTCTTCATCCCCAAGATGATTGCCGACATCGCGTCGGGTCACATCTCGATGGATTACGGCTACCACGGCCCCAACTACGGTGTGGTTTCGGCATGCGCCTCATCCAACAACGCCATCATCGACGCATTCAACCTCATCCGTCTCGGAAAGGCTGACGTCATGGTGACCGGCGGCGCTGAGGCAGCCGTCTACCCCGCAGGTGTGGGCGGCTTCAACTCCATGCACGCCCTCTCCACCCGCAACGACTCCCCCCAGACCGCTTCACGTCCCTTCTCGAAGAGCCGCGACGGTTTCGTCATCGGCGAAGGCTCTGTGGTTCTCATCCTTGAGGAACTCGAGCACGCCAAGGCCCGCGGCGCAAAAATCTACGCCGAGGTTGCCGGAGGAGGCATGTCGGCCGACGCCTACCACCTGACCGCCACCCATCCCGAAGGTCTCGGCGCTATCCTCTCGATGCAGAACGCCCTTGAGGATGCCAACATGAAGCCTGAGGATATCGATTACATCAACGTTCACGGCACCTCCACCCCCGTGGGTGACATCTCCGAGGTGAAGGCCATCGTCGAGGTGTTCGGCGAAAGCGCCCACAAGCTCAACATCTCATCCACCAAGTCGATGACCGGCCACCTGCTCGGTGCCACCGGCGCGATGGAGGCTATGTTCAGCGTGCTCGCCTGCCAGAACGACATCGTTCCCCCCACAATCAACCACGAGGAGGGAGATGAGGATGAGGAAATCGACTACACCCTCAACTTCACCTTCAACAAGGCCCAGAAGCGCCCCGTGCGCGCAGCCCTCTCCAACTCCTTCGGTTTCGGCGGCCACAATGCCACCGTCATCGTAAAGAAGTACGAGGAATAAGAGAGATGCCCCCCACCTCATCGCTGGGGAGCATTGATGACATATGCCGTAGGCCGGCTGCTGGCGGGATTTCCCGCCGACAGCCGGCCTACGGTCTTTTTGTTTTCAGAAGTCACACGCCCGGAGACGCCTCATCCGCCGCATGGCCCGGAAGAGGGCCAAGAGAGGTTGGCCCGGCGGCTGGGGGCGGAAGCCCCCCGACGGTTCAGTGGGAGTTCTGGAACGCGGTGGGGGAGAGGCCAGTGAGGTTCTTGAAGTATTTGCCGAATGAAGACTGGTTTGAGAAATTAAGCTCGTAGGCAATCTGCTGCACATTCTTTCCGGAGTAGCGGAGAAGGTTCTTCGCCTCCTGGATGACATACTGGTCGATCCACTCCCCGGCCGACTTCCCGGTGGCCTCCTTGATGACCAGCGACAGGTATTTGGGGGAGATGTACATCTTCTCGGCATAGAAGCTGATGGCGCGATGCGAGCGGTGGTATTCCCTGACCAGCCGCAGGAATTTCTGCACATAGGTCAGCTTGCGCGAATGGGTGTGGCGGCTGCTGTCACGTTCGGCCGCCTCCTCCCCGAATGCCATAATCTGGTAACCGGCCGCCGATACCAGTGCGCGGGCTATGTAGCGGTTGTAGTTGTTCTGTTCGGCGGCGTTGAGATGGAGCAGGTCGAAATACCTCAGCAGCAGGGCCACCTTCTCCGGGTCGAGTTCCAGCACCGGGGAGGAGGGGGTGAAAATCGAGGTGTTTATCGCGTTCAGGTCGATGTTGATGTCGTGGGCGAAGCGGTTTGACAGGAACAGCAGGTATGCCTCCAGCTCCTCCCCCTGCCAGTCGAGGGGTTTGAATACGGTGTCGGGGGGGATGAATAGCAGCGAGTTGGGAGCGACATCTATCTCGTCGAGGTTGATGATGATGCGCAGATGACCCTTGGCGCAGATACACATGGTCATACCGTCGAAACGGCGCGCCACGGGGGCCTCGAACTTGTCGTTCGAGCTTGTGACTTTTGTCAGTATGTAGTCGTCTCCCAGGTGGATGTAGTTGTCCGACACTTTCTCGAGTATGGAAAGCTGGGAGAATCTAATCGGGGTTTCCCGGAATTTCGGAGTATGCTTCATAATGCAATGAATGGATTGATTCTCGGAATAAAACCGACGCAAAGTTAATTGTTTATTCCTTAAATGGCCAATAAATTTGTCTAAAATTCCCAAAAAGAGCTATTGGAAAAGGGGGATGGGGGG
>CAMWVQ010000036.1 GCA_947177635.1 uncultured Porphyromonadaceae bacterium
GCAAAACTATACTCTTGACATCTCCCCATGCCCACCGGGAAAATCCGCTGACCCGCAATATGTGTGGATGAGGGGAACGGATATGAAAAAGAAAAGCCCGCCGGAAGCGGGCTTTATGGAGGTGCCAAGCGGATTCGAACCGCTGTGAACGGTTTTGCAGACCGGTACCTAACCACTCGGACATGGCACCTTGGATTTGCGCCGTCAACCCGTTAGGGTGATTTTGCAGGTGCAAAGTTAATGTTTTTATTCCGAACGTCCAAATTTTGGAGGCGGTTTTTCCCTCTTTTTGCCATACATAGCCCTCTTTTTACGAAAGAAGGTAATCAAGAGGGGGTGAAGAATCAGCAAGTCTCGGGCAAATCCCGACTGGCGGTTTGATTTTGAGCCTTTGATGGGCGGCTCTCTGGGGTCACTTGAATGACTGCTTGGAGAACTGGAAGGTAATGTCGGCTTTGTCAAGGTTTAGCTTGCCCATTGCCGGCTTGCCGATGTATGGGGTTATCGCGCTGACGTAGGTCGAGGTGGTGTAGCCGTTTGAGGTTGACTCTGTGGTCAGTGTGACCGGGGTCAGCGTGAATGTGGCGTCGGCGATGTCGATTGTCCCGTCGGCGTTGTACTTGTCGAGCATCGCGAGGAAGTAATTGCGCAGGCCGGAGAATACATATCCCTTGGAGGATGCGCTGTAGGTTGCGATGAACGATTTCTTGTCGTCGTTGAGGGAGTTGTTGAGGAAGAATTCGTCTTTCTCTGACGACACCACCATCAGGAGGCTTTCGGGGATTCCGATGCCGTAGGCGTTCTCGATTTCTTCGGCCGGGATGGTCATGGTCAAGGTGTTGACCACCGAGAGGGGGCCACAGTTGTCGAGGTAGTAGTCCAGGACGTCGCGGATGGGGAATGTTATCTCGACGTCGCGTCCGACGGGGGCCACGATGATGCTCTCTCCGGCGTCGATGCGGGCCTGGAGGGCGGGGTCGATTGTGAAAGAGATGTTGTTGTTGGATATTACTTCGGGGGATACGACGAAGTAGTTGCCCTCGTGGCTGGTTTTCACCTCATTGCCTTCGGCGTCTTCCGAGGTGGTGTGGTAGTATATCACCATCGAGGTCTGCTGAATCTGGGTCACGCGGCCTGCTCCGAAAGAGTTGCGCACATATATGCCCGGGAAGTGCTTGGCGAACTCTGAGGGGAAGGAGTATGCCTCCGGGTTTTCGACGTAGAGTGTGAAGAGGTCGCGGGCGAGGGAGAGGGGGAGGTCGACATATATCTCGCGGTATGAGAGGGCCTGGATGGAGTCGTTCTCACCCTGGGCGTTGCCCACATATATCTTCGACGCGAGGGGGGCGGCTGTGACGTCGCAGTATTCCTCGGGGTTGAATGTCGAGAAGATGGGGGAGGTGAGCTGGCGGTTGAGGGGGAACACCTCCAGTCCCATCGGGGCGATGGAGTCGCCGACATATCCGCCGTTGGGGTAGGCCAGGATGAGCTTCATCGAGTCGAGGTCGTTGACGGTCACCCCGTCGGTGACGAGCTTGGAGGCGGGCATGAACTGGCAAACGAAGTCGGCGGAGAAGTTGCCGTATCCTTCAGCAGAGATGTCGCCCAGGAGCTGCACGATGGTGCGTGACTCGATGGCGGTGTTGGGGGTGGAATGGCCCGAGACGCTGAATTCATTGTGTATGACAACCTCTGACTCGGCCTGAATCAGAGAGGAGCCTATGTCCTGGGTTGTGTTCTCGCAGGCTGTGAACAGGCTGCCGAGCAGCAGGATGGCGCCTGAGAGAAAGGGGAGGGTCGATTTCATAATGCGGGGTGGAGGGAATCAGAGGTTGTTGCGGACGGAGTCGTAGAACTCCACGAACGGTGCGCCGTCGATTTCCTCACCCTGGTAGGGGAGGAAGGGCTTGCCGATTGAGGCGGCGTATTCCACCAGTTCGGCGGGGACATTCTCGGAGGCCTGGATTACGCCGTCGGCGTGGTCTATGGCGAGCTTGTTGAGGGCGATGGCGGTGGGTGAGTCGCCGAGTGACTTGAGGTCTTCTGCGGAGAATCCGTCCATCATCAGCTTTTCCTTGAAGCGGGGGTCGAGCGCCCCTTCGAAGGTGTCGTCGAAGAGTGAGTATATCACGGGGCTGCCTCCGATGGTCGGGTCGTCGGCGTATGCCTTCTTGAGGTAGAGGGGGGCCAGGGCTGTCACCCAGCCGGAGCAGTGTATCACGGCTGGTTCCCAGCGTAGTTTCTTGACGGTCTCCATCACGCCTCGGGTGAAGAACATTATCCGTTCGTCGTTGTCCTCGGGTGTCTCGCGGATTTCCAGGTCGGTCACCGCGTGGTGCTGGAAGTAGTCGTCTGAATCGATGAAGTAGACCTGCATCTTTGCTGACTGGAGGGTGGCCACCTTTATGATCAGGGGGTGGTCGGTGTCGTCAATCACCAGGTTTATGCCTGACAGGCGTATCACCTCGTGGAGCTGGTTGCGGCGCTCGTTGATGCAGCCGTATTTGGGCATGAAAGCGCGGGCTTCGTAGCCGTTTTCCTGGACCTTCTGGGGCAACACCTTGCAGACCAGTCCCATCGGGGTCTCGCGAAGGTATGGGGTTATTTCCTGAGAGATGTAGAGGATTTTCTGCTTCTTGTTCATCGATTCGGTTTTGTCAAAACAGGGAATCGCCCCCGTAGCGTATGGGTGCAATCCGACCGCAAAGTTACGAATTTTTTTTGAAACATCCGAAGGAGTTTCGGAATTTGGCGGCAATTTGCTAACTTTGCAGTTCAAACAAATGATTAATAAATCATACACGATATGAAACACAATCTCAAGGGATTCTCAATACAATGGCTGTTGTTGCCGTTGCTGCTGGTGTCGGCATGGCTGCCTGTCAGCGGGCAGCAGTTCGGCCTTGGCCGGTCGCGCATGCTCGACCCGATAAACTGGAAAGCGACCGTGGAGGGGAACTCCACCTCCTCCGCGACAATCCGCCTGACGGCCGAGATGGAGGAGGGGTGGCATCTCTACGGGCTTGACCTCCCTGCCGACGGCCCCAATTCCACAGTGATAGATTTCCAGCTTCCCGAGGGGGTTAAGTTCGACGGGCCTCTGACCCCGTCGCGCAAGCCTGTCGAGAAGTATGACGACATGTTCTCGCTGAACCTGTCGTGGTGGGAGGGGTCGGTGTCGTTCACCCAGAAGGTGAAAATCTCGGATGAGAAGACCCACACTGTTGGCGTCGAGGTCTCCTTCCAGGGATGCAACGACGAGACCTGCATAGCCCCCAAGACGGAGTCGCTGGAGGTGTCGGTCGGCACCGGGCCGGTCGTTGTCAAGGAGGACAAGGCCGACACCGTGGTCGTGGAGGCTCCTGTTGTGGCCGCTCCCGCCGCTCCTGCCGAGAAGGCCGACCTGTGGGCACCCGTGGAATTCTCGGAGGATGAGATGCCGGAGCAGGCCCAGGTCAAGGATTCCCCCTGGTGGGTGATTTTCATCTGGGGATTCGGCGGCGGCCTGCTGGCGTTGCTTACCCCCTGCGTGTGGCCGATGATTCCTATGACCGTCAGCTTCTTCCTGAAAAAAGGCACGAGCCGCCGCAAGTCGGTTGGGGATGCTGTCATCTACGGGCTGAGCATCATCGTGATATATCTTACCCTCGGGCTTGCCATCACCGGTATATTCGGGGCAAGCAAGCTCAATGAACTGAGCACCAATGCGGTCTTCAACCTATGCTTCTTCCTGCTGCTGGTGGTGTTCGGCATCTCATTCCTGGGAGGGTTCGACATAAAGCTTCCCTCGAAATGGTCAAACTCGACCGACGCCAGGGCCGAGAAGGCCACCGGGCTTGTCAGCATATTCTTCATGGCGTTCACCCTGGCGCTTGTCTCCTTCTCCTGCACAGGCCCGATTATCGGCACCCTCCTTGTGGAGGCGGCCACGATGGGTAATTTCGTCGGCCCGGCAATCGGTATGGGAGGTTTCGCCCTGGCCCTGGCTCTGCCGTTCTCACTGTTCGCGCTCTTCCCCTCCTGGCTCAAGGAGATGCCCCGTTCGGGAGGATGGCTCAACTCCGTCAAGGTTGTCCTCGGCTTCCTTGAGCTGGCCCTGTCTCTGAAATTCCTTTCGGTAGCCGACCTCGCCTATGGATGGGGTGTGCTCGACCGCGAGGTGTTCATCTGCCTCTGGGTGGTGCTGTTCGCGATGCTCGGGTTCTATCTGCTGGGCAAGCTGAAATTCAGCCACGACGCAGACCTGCCCCATGTGTCTCTCCCCCGCTTCTTCCTGTCGCTCGCCTCATTCGGGTTCGCCCTCTATCTGATTCCCGGTCTGTGGGGCGCGCCGCTCAAGGGGGTCAGCGCCTTCGTGCCGCCGCTGTTCACCCAGGACTTCAACCTCTACGCCGGCGGCCAGTTCGAGGAGTTCGACGACTATGACAAAGGCATGGCCTACGCCGCCGAGAGCAACCGCCCCGTTCTGGTTGACTTCTCGGGCTACGGATGTGTCAACTGCCGCAAGATGGAGGGAGCTGTGTTTGACACCGGCCGCGTCAGCTCGATAGTCAAGGAGAACTTCGTGCTCATAAAGCTGATGGTCGACGACAAGACTAAACTTCCCGAGCCTATGACGGTCGAAGAGAATGGGAAGAAAGTCGTGCTGAAGACCGTCGGCGACAAGTGGAGCTACCTCCAGCGCCACAAATTCAGCGCAAATTCCCAACCTTATTACATAATCCTCAACCACTCCGGCGAGGCTGTCAGCGCGCCCTACTTCTATGACGAGAATGTCGGGAAGTTTGTCGGATGGCTTGAAGGGGGGATGAAGAATTACAGCGAGAATCCCGACTGAAGTCAGGCCCGCGGTCTTCATTCCCGGCAACAGAATGAATATGGAAAAAATCAGACAACATACACGTCAGGAGAAACTCGAGGCCTTCGGAAGGGTGCTCGATGTCCTCGACACACTGAGGGTGAAATGCCCCTGGGACGCCAAGCAGACCAACGAATCGCTCCGCCCCAACACTATGGAGGAGGTCTGCGAGCTTTGCGAGGCCCTCATCAATGAGGATGACGCCGAAATCCGCAAGGAGCTGGGCGACGTTCTGCTCCACGTGCTCTTCTACGCCAAAATCGGCGAGGAGAAGGGGACGTTCGACGTGGTTACGGTCTGCGACTCCCTCGCCTCGAAGCTGATATACCGCCATCCGCATGTCTATGGCCAGACGGTGGCCGACAACGCCCACCAGGTGGAGCTGAACTGGGAGCAGATAAAGCTCAAGGAGAAGGATGGCAACCGGTCGGTGCTCGCCGGGGTGCCGTCGACCCTGCCCGCGCTCAACAAGGCGTACCGCATCCAGGAGAAAGCCGCCAATTCCGGCTTCGACTGGGATGAGGCGTCAGAGGTGTGGGACAAGGTGAGGGAGGAAATCGGGGAGTTCTCCGCCGAGGCGGAGAAGGTCAGGATGCTGCGCCACAAGGAGGACGCATCCCCCCGTGAGATAGAAGACGCCACCGCCCGCATGGAGTCGGAGATGGGTGATGTCTTCTTCTCGCTTGTCAACGCCGCGCGCCTCTACGGGGTGATTCCCGAGAACGCCCTTGAGAAGACCAACAAGAAATTCATCTCGCGCTTCAACCATATCGAGAAGCGGGCCAGGGAGGCGGGGCGCAAGCTCAACGAGCTGACGCTCGACGAGATGGAGGCGTATTGGCAGGAAGCCAAAGAGAATTCGTAATTGAAACCAACGACGGCCGCCCTCCACACAGGGGCGGTCGTGATACCAAAAACAGAAAAAAGAATATGAAAGCCATCCGCTTAGCAGCAATCCTCATGTTTGCCGGAGGAGGAGCCGTGGTTGCTCCCGCTCCCGCAGCCGCGCAGGTAAACCAGCTCGACGCTGAGTTCAACGTGATTCCCGACAAGGTGACTCCCACTGACGGCGGCATCCGCATCTCGGTATGCCTGGTTGGCATCCCCTCGACTTCACAGCGCATCGACTCGGTGGACCTCACCGTCGGCCCCAAGGTAATCAAGGCCGTTGACATCGACGGGGTGGATTTCGAACGTGCCTTCCAGTTTGAGGACACCGGTGTGCAGGTAATCGAGCTTGACTTCCCCTTCAAGGGGCAGCTCCCCAAGACCGCAACGCTGACCTTCCACACCGCCAACGGCGACGTCGTGGCCCCTGCCCGCCAGTAAGCACCGACGGAGAGGGGTGTCAAGCCCCGGCCAAGGCTGTCCGTCAGGCAACAACTGCCGGAGGGGACATGCCGTGACTGATTGTTAAAAACGCCATATCCCGGAGGATGCCGCGGAGAGTTCCGACATGCGGCATCCCCCCGGATTTTCTTGTCTCCCATTCAATATCAACCAAAGGAGAGATGATAGTCTGCATCACTGAGAAACCTAATGTGGCCCGTGACATAGCCGCCATCCTCGGAGCCGGAAAGAAGGAAGCCGGATTCTACGAGGGGAACGGTTACCGGGTGACATGGACCTACGGACATCTTTGCACGCTAAAGGAACCCAACGATTATTCCGATTGCTGGAAACGGTGGTCGCTGGTCCACCTGCCTATGATTCCTCCCAAATTCGGCATAAAGCTGATTCCGGTGGAGAACTACGAACGGCAGTTCAATGTGATAAAGACCCTTTTCGCCGAGGCGGATGAAATCGTCAACTGCGGCGATGCCGGGCAGGAGGGGGAGCTGATCCAGCGGTGGGTGATGCAGAAAGCGGGGGTGAAATGCCCTGTCAAGCGTCTGTGGATATCATCGCTTACCGACCAGTCGATACGCGAGGGGTTCAGCAAGCTCAGGCCGTCGGCTGATTTCGACAATCTCTATTACGCCGGGTTGTCGAGGGCCATCGGCGACTGGATTCTCGGTATGAACGCCACACGCCTCTACACGCTCAAATACAGTTCCCCGGGAAATGTGCTGTCGATCGGACGTGTGCAGACCCCGACGCTCGCCCTGGTGGTGCAGCGTCATCTCGAAATCGAGAACTTCAAGCCGGAGGATTACTGGGAACTCAAGACCCTCTGCAAGGGGGCGACGTTCAACGCCGTTTCCGGAAAGTTCAAGAATGAGGCTGAGGCGCAGGAGGCTCTGGAGAAAATCAAGCCGTCACCCCTGACGGTGACTTCGGTCGAGGAGAAGAAGGGGCGCGAGGCTCCTCCGAGGCTGTTTGACCTGACATCGTTGCAGGTGGAGTGTAACCGACAGTGGGGATGGACCGCCGACGAGACACTGAAGCTCATCCAGACCCTCTATGAGAAGAAGGTGACCACATATCCCCGCGTCGACACCACTTACCTTTCAGATGACATCTATCCAACGGTCGGGGGGATTCTCAAGGCGATGACCCCATACGCGTCATTGACCGCGCCGGTGCTGGCCCTGCCGAAGATTCCGAAGAGCAAGAAGGTGTTTGACAACTCAAAGGTCACCGACCACCACGCCATAATACCTACCGGGCAGTCACCCTCCGCCCTGGTCGGCAATGAGCGGCAGCTCTATCATCTGATTGCCCGCAGGTTCATCGCGGCCTTTTACCCTGACTGCGAGTTCATGCAGACCACGGTGATGGCTGAGGCCGGAGGGGTTGGGTTCAAGGCCTCCGGTAAGGTGGTGACCTCCCCCGGATGGCGTGTCATATACCAGAAAACGGGTGAACAGGCGACGGCGCAGGGTGGTGAGAACCCGGCCGACAACAGTGATGACGGCATCCTGCCGCCTTTCGCCAAGGGTGAAAGCAATCCCCATGAACCGAGCCTGCTGAAAAAAGCCACGCAGCCCCCGAAATATTACACCGAGGGTACGCTGCTCAGGGCCATGGAGTCGGCTGGAAAGACGGTGGATGACGAGGCCCTGCGGGAGGCGATGAAGGAGAACGGCATCGGGCGTCCGTCGACGCGCGCCAATATAATCGAGACCCTTTTCAAGCGTCATTACATATATCGCAAGAAGAAAAACATCATGGCCTCGCAGGCAGGAATCGACCTGATAGCAACCATCAACGAGGAACTTCTGAAAAGCGCCAAGCTGACCGGCATATGGGAGAGCCGTCTGCGCCGCATCGAGCGTGGGGAATACTCTCCGGCTGAGTTCATAGAAGACCTAAAAGGGCAGATTGGGAGGATTGTAAATGATGTGCTGACTGACTCCTCCGCCCGCCGAATCGACACCGGCCAGACTCCCGGCGACTCCGGGAAAGGTGGGGGAGGTGTGGCCGCCCCGGGTGGGAACATCACACCCAAAGGTGGTGACCTCCCCGGAGGTGAGGCTGCCGAGGCGAAGCCGAAGGCTCCCCGGAAACCTGCGGTCAGGAAGCTGGAACAGATTGTCTGTCCGGTGTGCGGGAAAGGACACCTGCTCAAGGGGCGTGCGGCTTTCGGATGTTCGGAGTTCAGAGGGGGGTGCCCCTTGCGACTGCCGTTCGAGGAGTATTCGCCCGATCTCACTCCCGGAAAGCTCAATGCCCTGATAAAGAAAAACGCCAAGATGATATTGGCGGCATCGAAACAATGATAGACTTGACAACGAGATGAGCAATGACCTGATACAATGGATATGTGTGGCGGCGGTATTCCTGATTGTCGCGGTGTGGATTGTCAGGTATGTGCGCGGGCTTGTGAGGTGGTCAAAGGGGATGAGGCACCCGGGAGGGGGGACACAGCCCCCTTGCTGCGGAGGCGTCAGGGGGAAGAGCGGGAAGAATGGGAATCTTGGGAAGAATGGGAATCTCGGGAAGAATGGGAGTCTTGGGAAGAATGGGAGTGTCGGGGAGAATGAGATGTCGGGGGATGATGGGGACTGTTGTTGCGGGGGTAAAGATGAGAAACCCCGACAGGACGGAGGCCCTTGCGCCGGATGCGGCGCGGACTGTCCGTTGTCGGGGAATAATAAGGGGTAGAGGTGGTTTGAACCGCGCCCCAAAAGTTTTTTGCCTGACTTTTGGGGTGACGTCAGTTTCAAACGGCTCTTTTGAATCAGAAGCTGTAGCTCAGACCGATGGCCGGGATGATGGCGCGGGTCTTGTAGTCGGCCGTGAACTCACCGGTGAGGGGGAGGGAGGGGAGCATCTGGCTGAGGTTGTTGGCTTCCACCATTCCGTTGTAAATCGGGGCAAGGAAATCCTGGTACTGGCCGGTGCCGGTGGCTCCGCATCCATGCACATACATGAACGCCAGGTCGACTGAAAGGCCCTTCATCGGGCGGAACGACAGACCTACGGATGGCTCGATTTTTGTCATGCCGGGGGTCTCGGGGTTGTAATAGTCGGTATTGCAGGGTGAGCAGTCAATCATCATACCGGCGCGGAGGTCGAGCCGGTCGGTCAGATTGTATTCCGCTCCGATATGGTAGGTCATCGCGTTGTGGTAGTCCTTGGTCAGGTGCTGGTTGAAGCTTTCGGGGAGCTGGTCGAACGTGATGTCGAGGGTCTTGTATGCGCTCCAGCCGTTGAGCTGGGCGTCAAAAGCGAGCAGCAGGCGGGGAATCGGTTTGTAGGCGACGCCGAATGTCAGCACATAGGGGCAGGGCATCGACGCGTCGAAGTTGGCGTAGTTGAGGTTGTCGAGGGTTTCGCCGAGGATGACGCGAGCCTGGTCGTTGGCGTAGCTGACCGATGCGTTGCCGGCTTTGACGTGCATGTTCATCTTCGAGCGGAACGACGCACCGAAGGAGAGGTTGGGGAGCGCGTCCCAGAGTACGCCGACATTCACGCCGAGGGCGAGTTCAGAGTCGCCGGTCAGGTTGACCGATGCGGGAGGCATCTCGCCGTAGGTCTGGAAGGGGGCGGGAAGTCCCTGGGCCTGGTAGGGGAGGTTCATAAGACCAACGAGGCGGTCCATCGACGATGGGGCCACGAGTGCTTTGTCAAGGTTGACCTTACCCCAGGAAATCATCATACCGGCACCGACCGAGAGGTTCTTTGTTATTCTCCAGGAGATGGTGGGCTGCACGGTGAAGACTTTCAGGTCTACCGACTGGTTGAGCACGGCCCCGGGCCATGCAGTCCCCCAGTTGATTGATGAGCCGTAGGGGGTGTAGAGGGTGGCACCGGCGTAGAGGTTGTCGAAAATCCTGAACGCGGCAGAGAAGTTCATAGGGGTGGAAACCTTGTTGGCGGTGGTGTAGGTCTTGCCGTCGACAGTCGCTTCGGCAGTGGCCTTGATCGCGCTGACGGCTGCGGAAATCTCGAGGGTCTCGGTGGAGAACGCGAGGGCTCCGGGGTTGAAAATCTGGCTCTCCGAACCGAGCTTCATCGCCACTCCGACATGGCCCATACCTTCCTGGCGGGCGCTGAAGGTGTTTACCTGGTATCCTTCGGCAGACGCGCCGAGGATGGCTGTGGCCGCGCAAAAGGCGGCAATAGTCTTCTTCATTCGTTGAAATTTTCGCCAAAATTACCAATAATATTCCATTTGGCAAAATAATCGGGCGAAAAATATGTTTTACAGCATAAAATCGCTATCTGACGAACTTCTTGAAATCGCTCTTGAGGCCGTGGTCAGGCTGTGCAGAGGAGTTGAAATCCCCGGTCAGACGGTATTCCCCGACATGGTTGCCGAGGGGGTCGATATATTCAAACATCCCGTGGGCGAAGTCAAGCGAGATGTACTGGCGTTTGCCATCGCGGTTGAGCATACTGTATATCTTTCGGGGGGCACGTGACAGTCGCCGTTCCTCTTTCGACAGCTCCACTTCGTGGCGGAATCAGCGGAGGAACTGGGAGGCGTGGAAGAATAGGCCGAAGGAGATGCCTACGTTCCAGTTGCGGGCCGGGTAGGTGAGGTAGTTGACGTAGCCGCAGATGGAGGCGAAGGGGAGGTTGTAGACAAGGTCAAGCTCGGCTATCATCTCGGGGTTGCTGAACCAGCGGCCGTTGACGGCGCGTCCGGTGGCGGCTTCCATCTCAATGCGGCGGAACGGCATGAAGAGGTTGGCCGATAGGCGCACCTGGGCGCGGGAGAATGGACGCCATACGGGAACGAGGCCGACGGCCGCGAAGGAGTTGGCGTGGAATGCCTTGTTGAAGACCCCTGTGGTGGCGGGGGTGGGGGTGAATCCTGGGGCGTTGACCAGCGAGGCGTAATAGGAGTCCATCAGTTTGCGGTTCGACACGAGGATGTCCCATGTGGTGCCGAGCGAGAAGTTCTTGGAGAGGGGGAAATAGACGCCACCCTGGAATTCGGCCTGGAACCAGTGGGCGTCACCGTCGGTAGTGGTGACTGCCCCGTCGGGCTGCATTTTCTTGAAATGGTATTTTCCAAGGGTCTGCATCACGGTCAGGTGCATATCGTAGCCGTCAGTGGGGTAGTTCTGGTTGTCGAGGTTGTCGAAGTCGAGGCGTCCGACGGCCTGTCCGAGGTTGAAGATGGTGCGCTCCTGGCCGGTCGAGCTGAAGTCGCCGTTGTCGGAGGAGTAGAAGTTGTCGCGGGTCTGGCCGCCTCCGACACCCACGGATGCCTTTCCGGCGCGGGTGACGGCCCAGGCGTATTTGAGACGTCCGAATCCCTCGTAGTGGGTTATGAAGGCGGGGGAGTTGTCTTCGTAGAAGAGTTTGTCGCTCTCGAAGAATTTCTGGCGGGAGTAGACCCCTTCAAGCTCGAAGGCAGAGGGGAGGTTGGTGGGGAGGTAGATGCGTCCGGTGAATTGTCCGGCCATGTAGTTCTGGCCTATCCATCCCATGGCTCTGACCTCCGCCGAGCGGAACGACATGGCTGAGTATTCGGCCGACACGAAAATCATGGAGTTGATGGAGGATGAGAGGTATCCGCCTGCCCCGAGGGCGAAGTTGCTTTTGACATCGGCGTCGAGGTCGAGGGTGAACATGCCGGTCTGCGGATTGAAGTCGGCCTGGGGGAACAGGTTGCGAAGGCGTCCGGGGGATAGCGCGCTGTAATAGGCCAGGCGGGCGCGGTCCATGCCGAAGGTGTCGACGCGGGTCGACTTGAACAGGCGGCCGATATAGGCGTTCTGCTGGGGTGTGCCGCCCGAGACGTGTACGGAGTCGAAGCGCACATAGGGGGTCTGGGACTTGAACACCTGGCGGCGCAGCTCGCGGGTGCGGGCCGGGATGCGGCTTGTCACCCTTGATTTAAGGGAGTCCATCATCTCCATCGCGGTGTTGTAGCCTATCGAGCTGATTTCCTTCGCCTTCCCGAAGTCGAGGAGTGAGAACCGGCTGACATCGACATGTATCCTCATCCCCTCGTCGGCGGGGAGGTCATAGTCGTTGTTCTGGATAATCATATTCTCGAGCTGGTTGATGATGCTGTTTGACTGCGGGGCGTCCTCGGCGTGGACGTCCACGCCAATCATGAAGTCAGGGGCGAAATCCTCGCGCATCACATCTACCGGGAAGTTGTCATAGATTCCGCCGTCATAGACATACACCCCGTCGATTTTTATCGGCTGGAACACCGGGGGGAAGGTCATCGACGCGCGGACGGCGTCGCTGAGGTGGCCGGAGCGGCATACGATTTTGTGTTTTGCCACAACATCGGATGTCACGCATCGGAACGGCACGAACAGCTGGTCGAAATCCCCCTCGCACTGGGCTGTGTAGGCCGCGAAGAGGTCCATGAACGCGAAGTTCATCGGCAGCGGAGAGATGAGGCTGGAGGGGAGGAGCGAGGAAGCGCGGTCGAGTGAGTCGTTGCGTGAGATGTTGATGTTCAGTTCTCCGAAAGCCGGGGTCTGAGGCTTCTTGACGAAGTAATAGGTCAGATTGGGGTCGATACGCCCGGTCGACCAGTCGCTGAATCCCTTTGACAGAATCAGCTCAAGCATCTCTTCCGGGGTGTAACCGGCGGCATATAGTCCGCCGATGATGGCCCCCATCGAAGTGCCCGCCACATAGTCTATGGGTATGTCGTTCTCCTCGAGGGCTTTTATCACGCCGATGTGGGCGATGCCCTTGGCGCCGCCGCCCGACAGCACAAGTCCCACAGACTGGCCGGTGGGATAAGCGGGTATGGAATCAGCCGGCTGCGCGCCGAAAAGAGGCGTCAGCGACAGTGTGACAGCTAACAGTCCGGCCATGTGCCGGAGAAAACATCTGGGATGAATCATGTCGTGATGTTGAAACGTGGTCTTGTTATGATAACAAAACGGAAGATTGGTGGTTCGACGACACAAAAATAATGATAATATTTGTTATTTTGTCAGGAATTGGCTAAATTTGCACGAAATAGGTGTCGGCAGTCAAAAGGGGGTTTGTGAGTTGCCCCCTGGCTGTTTGTTTGTCAGTCACCTGTTTTTTAGAGTCCGCACAATATTCTGTTTCACAATAAACCAATTCGACCAATGGAGAATTACCAGCAGCAGGGCGCACAGTTCCAGCAGCCCTATCAGCAACCTTGTCAGCAGGCATGTGGGCAGCAGCCTTACAGCCAGGTTCCCGAGGCTCCCGCAATGGGCTTCGCCGACGCAATCAAGGCATGCTTCCAGCAGTACGCAACTTTCACCGGCCGCGCCACCCGCGCCGAGTTCTGGTGGTGGCAGCTTTTCACATTCATCGTCAGCCTGGTGACCATGTTCATCCCCTTTGTCGGATGGCTCATCTCGCTGGCCCTCTTTATCCCGGGCCTGGCTGTGTCGTGGCGTCGCCTCCACGACATGGGCAAAGCAGGTGGATGGTATTTCTTCGGTCTGGTTCCCCTGGTGGGCTGGATTTTCATGATCATCTGGTACTGCACCAAGTCTGAGCCTTTTGACAACCGTTTCGGTCCGTACCTGGGCTGATTGGCATAAATGTTTACTGCGCTCCGGGAATCCCCGTTTACGGGATTCCCGGAGTGTCTTTTTTTTCGGGGGGATGGTATTTGGAATGAACCTTGCGGGGCGAGGGGATGTTTGAAAAGGAGGAAGAGGCCGCAGAACCGGCCTCTCACCGAATTATTTCAACTGTTTTATTGACGAGACAATGGGAATCTCAGGTTTATTGTTGCTTCAGGCAACCTCGGCGGCTCAGCCCGACGGCGGAGCCCCTCATCTGGAAAAAGTGGCCCAGAGCACAGTCATCCCCAGCCATGACTTCGCTGTATGGCTGCTGGGGATTGTCGACAAGGTGCTTGACTTCCTCGGGCTTTCGCATGACAAGACCGTGGAGGAAATCATCTACACGGCGGTGATACTCGGGGTGTCGATTCTGATCGGGGTGATTGTGAAGAAAATAGCCCTTTTCGTGGTGAGGAGGCTTGTGGCGCTGCGCCACGGGGAGGTGTCGCGTGAGCTGATTGAGCAGAAGATGTTCAGCCGGTGTGCCCATTTCATCCCGCCTCTGGTGTTCCTGTGTCTGATTCCGTTCGCCTTCACCTCAGACCATCATCTGCTGACGTGGATATTGCGCATAGCCGGGGTGTACCTGCTGGTGACGATAGCCGTTGCGATATGCGCGGTTTTCGAGTTCGCGTGGATACATTTCAACAAGCACGACAACCGCAAGAACCTGCCGTTGAAGGGGATTCTGAATGTGGGTCGCGGGATAGTCTGGATAGTCACGGCCATAATAGCCGTGTCTATACTGATTGACAAGTCGCCGATGACCCTCCTGGCCGGTCTGGGAGCCTTCGCAGCCGCCCTGATGCTGATTTTCAAGGATTCGATTCTCGGGTTCGTGGCGGGGATACAGCTGTCGAACAATGACATGTTGCGTGTGGGTGACTGGATTGTTGTGCCCTCGACGATTGCCAACGGTATCGTGATCGATGTCACGCTGACCGTGGTGAAGGTGCGCAACTGGGACAACACGATTGTTATGCTTCCTCCTTACACGCTGGTGTCGACCTCCTTCCAGAACTGGCGCGGGATGCAGGATTCGGGCTACCGTCTGTTCAACCGGAGCATATACATAGACCAGTCGACCATACAGCCGGCCACTGACAAGCTGCTTGACGATGTTGTCAAGGCTTATCCCGTGATGGCTGATTTCGTGAATGCCCGCAAGGCGGCCAAGGCAAAGGGTGACGGCAACATCTACAGCCCGTCGACCGAACCCAACGGCACCATCGACACCAATCTCGGTCTTTTCAGGGCTTATATTTGCCAGTATCTGCTCCATCACCCCCAGGTAGGGGTCGGACAAGACCTGCTGGTGAAGCTTGAGGCCGCCACTGAGTATGGCCAGCCGCTCAACATCTACTTCTATTCGAAAATCACGGCGTGGACCCAGTATGCCGCCCTCGGCTCGGAAATCTATGAGCATATCGCGGTTGCGGCGCAGACTTTCGGCCTGACGCTTTACAACGCGCCCGACCGCAACCACTTCACGGTCAGCAGTCAGTCCGCCCCGGCCCCTGTGGCGTTGCAGCCCTCCTGACGCCCAGTGGCATAAGAGCTGAAAAAGTTTACTGACAGAAGATAAAAGACCTGCACAAACCCGCCTGGGTGTGTGCAGGTTTTCCGTGTATTTATAAAACGTTAACACAAAATTAGGATTATTGAGTCTCAAGAGGTTGGTTTTCAAGGCGGATTTGGCTAACTTTGTACATCTTTCAACCAGCAGGATAATAGAAAAGTGATTTTGCTTGATGCGGGTCGTCTGTAGGCCCGGCTATGAAATCCCTTGCTTCACGCTGATTTTGCTATGGCGATTGTCTTTGACCTCGCCTGAAAACAACAGAATGATGACCAGAAAAATATACCTTATCATAATGGTTGCGTTGGCCGCTGTCGTATCGATGTCGGCCGCAAAGCCTGTCCCCGCCAAGAAAAACGTTCCTGTCAAGACCGTCACCGCCACCGTCGCTTCGGCGCATGCCGTGGAGTCTGACGATATGACCCTCGCTGCGGTCTCCAAGACAAACCCGTTTGAAATAGTCCCCGCCGCCGGTATGGAAATCCTCGGCGAAATCGGCGATTCCTCAGATGACTTCGCGATGGTTGACGACATGCTCAACTACGCCCGCAAGTTCATGGGAGTCCGTTATGTGCGTGGCGGCCGCTCCCCCAAGGGGTTCGACTGCTCGGGATTCACATCGTATGTCTACAGCCAGTTCGGTTTCCAGCTTTCCCCCTCGTCGGCCACCCAGTACACCCAGGGCAAGAAAATCAGCCGCGACGAGGTGCAGCCCGGCGACCTGCTGTTCTTCACAGGCCGTGCGGCCCGTTCGGGCCGTGTGGGGCATGTGGCCATCGCCGTTGACTCAGATCCCGTAAGCGGAGAGATAACGTTCATCCACGCCGCCCGCACCGGCATAAAGATAGACAAGATAACAGCGCCTTACTACGCCGCCCGCTTCCTCGGCGCGCGCAGGGTCATAGGGCAGTAAGAACTACCTTCTTACCGATTAAATTAAACAGACCGAATTCCGGTAAATCCCATTGAAAACCAGACGGCGGCGTTCCTCGCAAAGGGACGCCGCTTTTTGTGGCGGTGAAGTTGCCGCAGGTGTGTCACTTTTGCAATCCGTGGCATCGTGACAATAGGCAAAATTGTTAACTTTGCAGAGTGAAAACAGTGGGGGCCAAGCCTCCCCGTAAACTATAATTGCAAATGAGAGATAACGATAAAGAACTGTTGCCTCTGGTGGATGAGGATGGACGCCAGACAGGCTATGCCACGCGGGGAGAATGTCACAGCGGGAGGAAGCTGCTCCATCCGGTGGTGCATCTCCATGTGTTCAACCGTGACGGGGATCTGTATTTGCAGAAACGTCCCGAGTGGAAAGACATACAGCCCGGACGGTGGGACACCGCTGTCGGCGGCCATATGGATCCGGGGGAAACTGTGGAGGAGGCTCTCAGGCGCGAGGCCCGCGAGGAACTCGGGATAGAGGGCTTCGAGGCTGTTGCTATGGGGAGCTACATCTTCGACGGGGAGGTGGAGCGGGAGTTTGTCAATGTGTTCCGCACCACGCTTGACCGGGCTCCGGTTCCCTCTGATGAGCTTGACGGCGGCCGTTTCTGGCCGGTTGCCGAAATCCGTGACAACCTCGGCCGCGGGCTTTTCACCCCCAATTTCGAGCAGGAGTACCGCCGCCTCTTCCTCGGCGAGTAGTGAGGCCCCGGCCTCTCTTGGGTGTATAATTCACCTTCGATATGCTTGTCCGGTATGATAATTGGGCCGCTCAGCGGGGTGTCATTGTAATTATTGGCAAAGAAGCTTTCGTAAGGGGGGATTTTCTGGGATGTGGTAATGTTATTTAACATGGATGGGCGTGTTTATTGCCCGGTATAGTGCTAATTTTGCATTTGAAAGTCATTGTGGCTTTCCAGGAAACTTATAACTCAATCTGAATATGGCGGTAGTGATTATGGTTTTGTGTGTGTTCGGGTGGCTCGGTGAGTCACTCAGGGATGGCGCAAAGAGTTGAATGGCTTTAAATTCTTTTGATTATGTATGGAATAATACTTTGGTTGGTTCTGATTGTCTTAATCGTGATACTTAGTTGTCCCGGATTTCTGACATTCTTTTTTTGTGTAGCTCTGCCGGTAGGAGCCGGAGTCTATTTGCTCACCTCGTGGTTGCAAGAGAAATTCAGAAGGTGGTAGGTGTGTGGGATGGAAGAAAAATCTTGTGTCGTGGATCGCGCCGGGATGATTATTTCAGGCGGGATTTGATATAGTCGGCCATTTCATATGGTTTTTCACAGCCAAGCATATACTTGTCGCCGTTTTTCAGGCGGACAAGGAAGCAATCGGACGGTTTGCCGTAGAACGCGTAATATCGCCCGATGTCCCCCTCCTTGAATATCCCCCAATACCCCATGAAGCCGCCTGAAGCGAATATCCTGATGGCTCCCATGGTGGGCTGGAGCATCTCCACGCTTTCCACGTCGCGCATGGGGATTTTCTTGCTTTTGAAGAGGCTGCCCAGTGTTATGCTGTCAGGGTCGGCTTTAATATAAGCGGGCCCGTAAAAAAGTCCTGAAACAATTATTACAACATAGACAGACAGTAGGATGATGGTTGCCGAATTGTTGTGCATGGTGGTAATGCAGCCGATGAAAAGCAGAATGAAGACAATTGCTGTCAGCGCTGTGGCGAATCGGCCATATCTGATTTTTGATTTCATATGATTGGCAGGGAGGATGTGGGAGTCACAAAGTTACTTATTCCCGCTGACTTCTCAAAATGTTTTTTCAGGATGGGGAGAAGTGGATTGGAGGGGGCTATACGCGTTGTCAGGTGCTGACCGCGAGCATGTAGCCGAATCCGCGCTGGTTTATGATGGTTATTGACGGGTCGTGGCGGAGGGCGCGGCGGAGTTTGTGGATATAGCCGTGGAGTGAGTTGCGATTGCTCGGTTCGTCTCGTTGCCAGAGGGACAGCATCAGCTCGGAGGCGTCGACGGTTCTGCCTATGTTGAGGAGGAGGAGCTCGAGTATCCGGGCTTCGAAATGAGAGAGTTCTTTGATTTTCCCATCGAAAGAGAGTGTCTGGGTTGTGGCATTGAAGGTGTATCTCCCTATCGGGAATTTTATGTCTTCACTGCGGTTGGTGCCGAGCCGGCGCAGAAGGGCCTTGATTCTCACTATCAGTTCGCGGAGCTCGAAAGGCTTTTTGAGATAGTCGTTGGCTCCGGCGTCGAACCCTTCCTCGACATCCTCAATGGTGCTTTTGGCCGTGAGGAACAGCAGAGGAACCGAGGGTGACGATTTCCGGATTTCCTTAGCCATCGTGAATCCGTCCATGCGCGGCATCATTACGTCGGCGATGACGATGTCGGCTCCCTCTGACCGGAAACGCTCAAGTCCGTCAATGCCGTCGGCCGCCGTCACAACTTCGTAGCCCTGTCCGGCCAGGGTGTCGGCGACAATCAGCGAGAGGTCGGTTTCATCCTCGACCAGCAGTACTTTATTTTTCATCGGGTGAGAATTTAATGGTGAATACCGAGCCTTGGTTGCCGTTGCTCCTGACAGACACAGACCAGCCCATCTTGTCGAGGATGCTTTTGACGTAATAGAGGCCGATTCCGTAGCCGCGCACATCCTGGCGGTTGCCGTGGGGGACGCGGTAGAATTTGTTGAACAGGTATGGTATGGACTTCGGTGGAATACCGATGCCGTCGTCGGCCACGCTTATGCCGCCGGGATTGGCGGATATGGTTATCGTGACTTTCTCGCCGGAGTATTTGATGGCGTTGTCGACAAGGTTGTTGAGGATGTTTGAGAGATGCGACTTGTCTGCGTTGACTGAAATGTCGCTGTCGACATCCACGATTATCTTTATCTCCTTGTCGCTTCTCATCCGCTGGGCCGCGGCTATCTCCTCGATGAAACTGTCAAGCCGGATTTTTTCCGGTTTGAGCTGCAGGGTCTTGCGGCGCTCCATACTCATCGCGAGTATGTTCTCGACAAGCTCGCCGAGCCGCTTGAGCTGTTTGTTGGCGATTTTCAGGTATGCCTCTTTCCTGGCCGGGTCGTTCCCTGTGTCGTAATTCATTAGCGCGTCATTGGCGGAATAGGCGATTGCGATGGGGGTTTTGAGTTCGTGAGTCATATTGCCGACAAAGTCATCTTTCATCTCTTCGATTGTGCGCAGTCGGGAGATGGTGTGGAACAGATACCAGAATGCCAGTGTGAATGATGTCATAAGGAGGAACAGGGTCACGATGACGCCCGACATCTCGGCGAGGATATGGTTTGTGAGGGGTGTCAGGCTGACGCGGTATGAGAGTCCGCCGGAGGGGTTGAAGCAGTAGGTGAACACATCCGCGTCTCTATCGGATGGATTTTCGGCCGGTTGCACTACCTGGCCCCTGGAGTCGACAATCTCGGTCGTGACAAAATCGGGATAAATGAACCGGTTGTTGAGCCGCGTTGAAACGACGCTGTCCATTACTGCCAGGTTGACAGGGATGTATGAGTCTATTATCATATGCAGCTGGCGGCTGATGGTCTGGGAAAACAGGTTGTTGAAGGATTTGTTTTTATCTATTTGCATGCTTTGTGCCGAGACTGTCGTCCCGTTGACGCTGCTTTGTGTGACCATTGTGCCGGTCGAGTCTATGCCGGCTGAGATTTCACCATGGTTTTGTCCGGCGGTGCTGTAGGCTTCCATGCTGGCGCGTTTTTCCCCTTTGGCTGACTCCGCCCTGATCCACAGTTCGTCGAGGTCGGCGTCTGCGATTGACGACATGACGTCTCTTTCGACCGTGGTGCGGATAGAGTCGTAAAGATTGAAGAGGTAGACGATGTTGCAGATGAAGATGGCTGCAATGGTCGCTATGAAGATTGTCGATATGGTCTTGAAGCGTCTCATGCCGCAAATTTAGCAATAATCCGTTATGTCGTGTGGCATAATGGAGTCGATTTAAGACTAAATAAGGGAATGTTTAAGACTAAATAAGGTCGGGCGTTATGTCGGGGGGATGTCCGGGCCGTAACTTTGCGCCAAAACGAAACGGTATGAAAAAGTCAGCATTGTTGTTTTTGTTGTGTTCCCCCCTTATGGCGTACGGGCAGTATGAAAGGGAGGATTCCGTCATGTCACGCGAGCTCCGGGAGGTGACGGTCAAAGGGGAGAAGCCCCAAATCAAAAGTCAGGATGGAGTGCTTGTAGTCGACCTGCCTGCGATTGTCAGGGACAAGCCTGTGACGAATGTGCTTGAGGCGCTGGGCTATGTGCCGGGAGTGGTCAGCGAGAATGGCGGAATAGGGCTGAATGGGGCGTCGGGGGTGACCATCCTGTTGAATGGTGAGTTGACCAATATGCCTGTTGGGAACCTGTATCAGCTGTTGTATTCCACTCCGGTCGACCGTCTAAAAAATGTGGAGATAATGTATGCAGCTCCCGCGAAATACCATGTCAGCGGCGCGGTGATAAACATCGTGCTGAAGACTCCGCGTCCGATTGACGGGCTGACGGGGCAGCTGCAAGCCGGGTTCTCCCAGGCGCATTATCCTTCTTGCGGGGGTGGCCTGGCGGCGACGTACGCTATGACGGACTGGACTTTCGATGTCAACTGGTCGATTTCACGCAACAAGACGTGGAGCCGTCAGGAAACCTTCTCTAATCATCTTTTCAACGGCGTGCGGACGATGGTCGAGGATGACATGCGGCAGGTTGGCCGTGACCTGTCGAATCTTGTATATGCCTCGGTGGGATACAAGACACTTAAACTGACTTACAACGGGCAGGTAAAGAGCAATGCTTCCAGCTCAAGTCTCTCGACCGGCACATTCGGCGACTATGTGAATGACTACGCGTATTGTTCGCCGGCGGCATATCACAATCTTTCCGTCAGATACACGGCTCCGTTCGGTCTCTCTGTAGGCGGGGATTACACGGCGTATGGAGAGGACCGGGAGCAGTTGTTGAGAAAGGAGAAGGTGTGTCTGGTGGAGGGGATGAAGCGGCAGTCGATTACCCGTTATCACGCCTATGCCGACCAAGAGCATCAGTTTGGACGATGGCAGCTGAGCTATGGGGTGGAATATCAGCATTCAGATGACCACAGCATGCAGAGTTTCACTATTCCGGCGCACGCGGGGTTTGACGATGTGCTGAAAGAGGATGTCGCGGACGCGTATGCCGGGGTGCAGGCGTCGCTGGAGTGGGGGCTGTCGTTCAGCGCGTCTGCCAAGGGGGAATATTACCACAATGATTACAGGAGCAGCTGGAACTTCGTGCCGCAGCTTTCGGCGACATACTACAAGACGCCCAAAAGCATCTTCCAGCTGAACCTAACCTCGCAGCGGGTTTATCCCCAGTATTGGGAGCTGCATGGCGGCACATCGTATATCAATGAATATTCCACGATCAAGGGGAATCCGGCGCTGCAGCCATATATGAAGTATGCGGGACAGCTGAGTTATATCTACCGCCAGAAATATGCAGCGACCTTGTATGTGCTTTACTCGGATAAATATTCAGTGCAGTTGCCGTATCAGCAGCCTGATGACTTGCAGCTGCTTTTCCAGACTGTGAATTTCGATTACTCGCGGACTGTAGGGCTTCAGCTCAATGTGCCGTTCAACGCAGGGGATGTCCTGAAATCGACAGCCGTGGGGAATATCCTGAACAAGCGTGAGAAAGCAAGCCATTTCCACGACATCGGTTTTGACAACCAACGGTGGTCGTTCTACGGGGCGTTGAACAACACCATAGCCTTTGCCCCCGGATGCCCTGTCTCGCTGTCGGTCGATGTCTCATATGTGACGGGACAGATACAAGGCCCGGGAAGGTTCAACTCTTTTTGGAAAATGGACGCCGGAGCCAAGTGGCGGTTCGGGAAAAACCGGTGCTGTGAGATTGACGTAAAGTGCAATGACATCTTCAACACGTGGAACCCAAGGTTGACAATCAACAGCAATGGGCAGGACTACCGGATGTTGTTGCATGAGATGGTCAGCAGTTTCACGGCGTCGTTCGTATGGCGGTTCAACGGTTTCAAGCCTAAGGATTCATCGGTAGACACAAGCCGTTTCGGCACAGGCGGATAGCCTCCTGCCGGGAAGCGGCACTGAATGTCGGGGGGATGGGGCATATGTGAAGATATTTCTGTACTTTTGCAGTGTGAATTGACATTTAAGATTCGTGGTGACCTATATTGAAACCGAACGATTGATTTTGCGCTCCTGGAGAGCGGAGGATTTGCCTTTGTTCATTGCGATGAACAAGGACAAACGGGTTATGCGCTACTTCCCGGGGTTGTTGAATGAATTAAGGTGTATCAGATGTATTGACACTGCGGTTTGAAAACTTTTTCATTGCAGCTACGGCCTTACGGACATTTTTTCTTCCATAATAGTATTTCCTCTTTATATTCCATCTCTGTTTTGAGGTTAGTGTAATATCGATGGTGAAAGGCACAAATTCTCTTTTCAGATGAATGTCAGAATCTGATGATACGAAACATAATCGAGTGATATCGGCTCCAGTCCTGTCAATTTGAATGTTATATTTAGTAAGAAGATAATTCTCAATCTGTGGGAACGCGCAATGTTCATGGAGCACCCAGATATCCTCCTCCTTTACCGGACTGGCATACTCCACATAGAACAGTGCTTTTAGTCCGTTTCCTGATGGAGACATCCATACGCTTATGACATGGCAATCATACTTTAATTGAGATTTTACAAGTTCAATATTTTCTAATTTGTCAATGTCAACAACGATTAAAGAAGTGTATCCACTGATGTCAAATTTGTACCGGTTACCGAACGCGATTCCGGTGAAAATATATGCTGGCAGTTGCTTTTTCTTTGCTCTGTAGGATTGAATATTGTTGTTTTTAAGTAACCGGCGAATATTGCCAATTCGTTTCTCATAAATGTTGGTTCGAATAGAGTTAAGTGCATCAAACAATGTGATATGCTGATATGATTTTGCCTGTACATTCGGGCAAAATGAAATTCGCTTGTTCAAAATGGCTTGTGTTTCCATTAATACACTTTCGTATAGAGATTTAGATATCGTCTGGCTCTATCTTGGTTAAAAACTTATAGGTGTGAATCCGATGCAGTGCGTAGAACATCTTGCCGCTCAACGGATTGCGCATCTTCGGGTACAAAAGCCCGAAGATGCGCCGTTTTTAGTTCGCCCGACATGGGCATAATCTAACGGGTGTAAGTCCCGAGCGCGCC
>CAMWVQ010000037.1 GCA_947177635.1 uncultured Porphyromonadaceae bacterium
CAGTATGGTGTAGACATCGCCATTGCTCAGGCAGGTCTCGTCAAGACTCATGTCCGAGCCGAAATTTTCAGGATACAGTATGTATTCATCGGCATGGTCAAGCTGATTCCATATCCGGTAATCGCTGATTATTTCCTTGTATTGCTTGCGCAGTGTCTGTCCGTTCAGCCCGTTGCGGGCGGCAAGAGTGGATATGCTGACGGGGGTGCTTTCAATCTCCCTCTTTTAAAAAAGCGACAAACTCGGCGTTAAGCCTTGTGCCGTCGAACTCGGATACATCCCATTCATAGCTGAATATCTCGCCCGTGGAATTGTCCAGCCACTTGCGCTTCCGCACATGCAGGTATGTGGCACGCCCCCGTATCGGATAATCCTGTATGGTGCGGTAGTCTCCGAATCCGTACGAGATTATGTTTTTATTGTACTTGTCTTCGCGAAGTTGCTCTTTCTTCTCATCAAGCCATATGTCGAAACGGGTATCGCTTTTTTCAAATCGATCAATGTCGAAGTTGTCTATCAGGACTTCGGGCAGGATTGCCCTGAGCAGTTGGTCTGGTTTCATGCTGTAAAGATAACACTATACTCCGACATCTCCCCATGCCCACCGGAAAAATCCGCTGACCCCATATTGCTGCGTATTGCAGCGACGATTCAGAAGGAATCATTCACCCAAAGAGCCGCGGGATGACACGAGTGCAAGTCAACGGCAAGGGCGAACACGATGCGGCCACCCTCGGTTGCGCCCCTCCCTCAGCCAGTAAATTCCCGATGAATATTTAGAGTAAAAATGTCAGCCGTTCATTCAACAACAGACACAAATGAATTCCGGAGGAACCTTTCCCGTCACCCGCGACTTCGGGCCTGGGAAAAAGACTCCTCCGGAATCAAATATCGGAATTTTCAAAGAATATATCCTGCAGTGTCAGGCTTCTGCGTAGAACGCCTGCCTTTCGATGGGAGCAATGTCATAGGTGAGCGTCAACGCGCGAGCCACTTCCTGACAACCTCACCCTGACGCAGGATGTAAAGCCTTCCGGCAACCATCTCGGAAACCTGACGTCCGTCAAGGCTGTAGATTTCATAGGGCTGCCCGAAATCAAAGGTCGCCGCTTCCGGCTCGGGAGACACTGCCTCCTCGATGCCTGACTGGCCGGGACGGACCACAGCAACTTTCTGTATCACATAATCGTGGCCCTTGAAGTACAGTCCGTCGTAGTTGGCTCCTTCGAGAAGAGCGGGGTCAGACATCGACAGCTCATAGGTCGAACCGCTTATCGGCGCGTAATCGACATACTGCGTCCAGTCGGATGTCGCCGTCTTGTAGGCCACCTGGATTTCAGCACCTGCGTTGCAGGAGACATAAAGCACCACCTTGTCAGCCGAGCCGAGTGTGCCAAGCTTAGATTTCTCAAGATGATACATGGCCTCCCAAGTGGCAACGTCGAATTGCGGGGTGTCGACAACAGTCTCTCCGTAACCTCCGGGGGTATCGTCGCCCGAACCGCCGCCGCTTCCGGCGCTCTTCAGTTCGATTTTCACCAAAGTTGCGTTTTGCCCTTTGACAGCGAAACCATGGGCAGACAGCATCGCAAGGTCGGTGTAGCCTTCGGTCTCATCCCCTGTCACCGTGTAAGTGTACTCATTATTATAGATATTGTCGGCATCCACCAAGACAGTCCACGTCCACTGGCTGTCGAGGCCGAATGTCGCAAGCTGAATCTGTCCGGGCGCCTTCTCATCGGATGCGACATCCGTGAAATGGAACACGAGCTTGTCTCCTTTCTTCATCGACGACATCTGCGAGTCTTTCCATTGCGGCGAGCCGGGCTTGTATTCCAGCATCCCTTTCCAACTGCCAAAGGCAAACGAGCCTTCCCAAAGCACGTCTGTGGAGACTTCTCCGGGGCCCGGCTCCTCGCCGCCGCCCTGGCCGCCGTTGGGGTCGAATATCGAGCACTCACGCGAAGTCTGGGCGATACCGTTGCGCCCCTTGACAGTGTTGGTGCCGTTGGGCTTCCAGTTGGAGTCGTCATAGCCGCCGAACATGTCGCAGGCCTCGACACCTCCCCCGTTGCCGGTCCACGACCAGACGAGGTAGCCCACATTCTTCTCTGTGGCATAGTCAAGAATCGTCTGCCACGCCACGGGATGCCCCTGATGTTCATACGCGAACTCCCCGATCAGCACCGGGCATCCCACTTTCAACGCGTTGTCTATGTTGTTCCTGACCTGATAGTCAGAGCCTGCCGCATCCTGGTAGAAGTGCATCGAGAACACAAGGTTTCCCTCGCTGTCTGCGGCGGCCACTTCGCGCCCGCGGTCGAATATGCTTTTGGGATACTGCCCCCATCCCGCGCAGTCAACAACGAGGGTGTTGAGTATTCCGGCGTTGCGGAGTTTCGGTATCACCTTCTTGTAGCCTTCGGCCCAGCCGTTTGAGTCCCACTGGCCATACCACTCGTTGGAGATGTTGACCAACACCGTCTTGCGGTGGGCGTTCAGCACATCCTTCATCTCGATCCAGAAGTTGGCTGCGTTCTCAAGGTCGGAGTATTCATTCGAGCCGGTCTCGTCATGGGTGTTGAAAACCGCCACAAGCTTGTTCTCCTCGCAAAGCTTTATCAGGCGCTCAAGCTCACCTTTGGAGCATTTCTGCCATTTGCGGCCAGTGGAAAGCTGGATGCGTATGGCGTTGCAGCCGATACGCTTGGCGGCAGGAATCACACTGTACTCGTTGCCTCTCTGCCATGCCCAGGAATAATTGCATCCGCGCATCACGAATTCATTGCCGTTGGCGTCAACCAGCCTGGTGCCGGAGGTATGGAAACCGTCGGCGGCACCCGCGCCGAACACTATGGCGACAAGCAACGACAGAAGACTGAAGATTTTTTTCATGGAAAAAATAAATGTTTTGGAATGGTTCTTAAGGTTTTAGCCTCATTTGCCGGTGAGGCATTGCTTCACGGCTGCAAAATAACCCATAATTTTCATACCCGGCCACACTTATTTTTCCCGATTCCTACATTATTTTGACAAAAACGCAGCGACCTACCCCCCCTCTCCTGACACAAACCCCCAATCGCAACCCGAACCAACACACTTCCCGATTGTTTCAAATACAGGGAATGAACCCTTACAGGACACATCCCCTCTGACCAAAATCAAGTATGGCCGATTGCCGTCACGCGACTACCGTCACTGGCCTTCGCGGGGCGGCAATCTTATTTTAATGTTTGGCAAACATTTATTATCTTTGCACAAACTCAAGAAATGAAAAAGCTTTTCCTACTCGACGCATACGCCTTGATTTACCGCGCGTATTACGCGCTCATCAGGGCTCCGCGCATAACCTCCAAGGGCTTCAACACCTCAGCCATCTTCGGCTTCTGCAATACCCTCGATGAGATTCTCAAAAAAGAGAATCCCACCCACATAGCCGTATGCTTCGACCCCCACGGGCCGACTTTCCGCCACGAGATGTATGAGGGATACAAGGCCCAGCGTGAGGCGCAGCCCGAAGATATTTCCGCCTCCGTACCTATAATAAAGGAGATAGTGGAGGCTTACCGCATACCGGTGTTCGAGGTGCCGGGATATGAGGCCGACGACGTCATCGGCACCCTCTCGCGACTGGCATCAAAAGAGGGCTACACCACCTATATGATGACCCCCGACAAGGACTACGGACAGCTTGTCGACGAGAATGTGTTCATGTACCGCCCCTCCCTGCGCGGCCAGGGATTCGAGCTGCGCGGCGTCAAGGAGATATGCGAGAAATATGGCATACAGTCGCCGTCACAGGTCATCGACCTGCTTGCCCTCGAAGGGGACTCCATCGACAACATCCCCGGATGCCCGGGTGTGGGCCCCAAGACCGCGTCGAAACTAATCGGCGAATATGGTTCGGTTGAAAACCTCCTCGACCACGCCGGGGAGCTGAAAGGGGCCGTCGGGCAGAAAATCCGCGACAACGCCGACAATATCAGGTTCTCCAAGCAACTGGCCACCATAAAGACCGACGTCCCCCTGGAGGTCGACTTCGACCATCTCAGGCGCGAGCCTGAAGACATCGAGGCTTTGCGCGACATCTTCACCGACCTGGAATTCAAGACATTCCTCACTCGGCTCAACAGCCGTGCCAAGGCCGCCGATTCCGACGCCGCCACCAAAGAGGAGACCTCTGAAAGGAAACGCCACACTATAGAACTCCCCGCCCAGCCGTCGTTGTTCGACTTCATCGAGGGGGGAGAGGAAAACGCCAAAGCCTCATCGCAGCCGGTCGCCGACACCATCCAGGCCGACTACCGCCCGATTGCGTCCCCCGGGGAAATCGGCGGGATAATGGAGGAGGCAACCCGCAACGGCAGCCTCGGCATTGCCATCTATGCCATAGGCGCGGAGGCAATGACCGCCTCCCTCAGGGGGATAGCCCTCAGTCCCGCCCCCGGCAAAGGGAGGTTTGTCGACATCCCCGCCGAAGGCCCGGAACGTTCCGCGCTGATGGAACAGCTCGCCCCGCTGTTCTCCAACGGGGATTACACCCTTGTCAGCCACGACATAAAGCGCGACATGGTGTTGATGCGCCGCGAGAGGATAGAAATCACGGCCCCATATTTCGACACCCAGCTGGCCCACTACCTCCTGCAGCCCGAGATGCGCCACCGGCTCGCCGACATCGTTTTCAACCTGCTCTCCGTGCAGATGGATGAATATGTCAACCCATCCAAGCCCTACGGGCCTCTTCCGGCCGGGGAGGAGGTGAGACGCGCATGCCAGCAGGCCGACATGACAAACCGCCTGCGCATCCCCCTCTCCGACCTTCTGGATCAGAACAACCAGAAGAAGCTGCTTGACGACATTGAACTGCCGCTTGCCGCCGTCCTCGCCGACATGGAATGGACCGGCGTCAGGATAGACATCCCAGAACTGGCAACCCTCTCCGCGTCCCTTACATCCCAGCTCCGAGAACTGGAGGAGAAAGCCTACGTCCTGGCCGGCGAACGGTTCAACATCGCATCCCCCAGGCAGGTAGGCGAAATCCTTTTCGGGAAGCTATGTCTCGACTCACGGGCCAAACGCACAGCCACCGGTGCATACTCTACAACAGAGGAGGTGTTGCTCAAACACCGCGACTCCCACCCCCTTGTCAACCTCATACTCGAGATACGCGGGCTCCGGAAGCTGCTGACTACCTATGTCGACGCTCTCCCGGCACTGGTCAACCCGTCGACGGGCAAAATCCACACGACCTTCAACCAGACGGTCACCGCCACCGGGCGCATCAGTTCGGCCAACCCCAACCTCCAGAACATCCCCATCCGCACAGAAGACGGACGCGAGGTGCGCCGGGCCTTCATCGCCGACCAAGGATGCCTGGTGCTGTCTGCCGACTACTCCCAGATTGAGCTGCGCCTGCTCGCCGACCTGTCTGACGACCCCGAACTCACAGAGGCTTTCACCTCCGGGCTCGACATCCACAGGGCAACGGCGTCAAAGATATTCCACATCCCCTACGACGACGTGACCGACAGCCAGAGACGCAAAGCCAAGACGGCCAACTTCGGCACAGTCTACGGCATATCCGCGTTCGGCCTCTCGGAACGCCTCAATATCCCCCGCGCCGAGGCCAAGGAACTGATAGAGGGGTATTTCAACACTTACCCGCACATACGCAAGTTCATCGAGGAATCAACCGAACGTGCCCGAAAGGAGGGGTATGTCTCAACCATAATGGGCCGCAAACGGTTCCTCCCCGACATCAACTCGCGCAACGCCACCGTAAGGTCTTACGCCGAGCGCAACGCCGTCAACGCCCCCATACAGGGTTCGGCGGCCGACATAATAAAACTGGCTATGATACGCGTCCACAATGGCATGCGACGCCTCGGACTCAAGTCACGGATGATTCTGCAAGTCCACGACGAACTCGTATTCAATGTCATCCCCGACGAGCTGCCTATCCTTCAGGAACTTGTCATCAGAGAGATGTCAGGCGCATACTCCGGCGCCGTGCCACTTGAGGTCTCGGCCGGAACCGGCACCAACTGGCTCGACGCCCACTGACATCCGCCCCCTGCCCCACTCGCGCCAAAGCGACCACGAAACAAAAAGCCGACAACCATGGATAACAACACGACATCATTCGACCCGCACCACGGCCACTACGAACACCCCGAGAATTCAGCCGAATACACCGGGCTGACCGTCAACTCCGGCGTCATCCAGCCCCCATGCGTCAACCCCTACATGAAGCCTCGCCGCAGGCGCAGCTTCACCCCCGCAGAGCTTGTCGAGGGCATCCTGAAAGGTGACGTGACGATGCTGTCACGCGCTGTGACCCTCGTCGAGAGCGTGGCCCCCGAGCATCAGGCGATGGCCAGGGAGGTCATCGAGAAATGCCTCCCTTATTCCGGCAACTCCCGACGCATAGGCATCACCGGAGTGCCAGGCGCGGGGAAGTCGACCTCGATAGATGTCTTCGGCCTCCACGTGTTGCGCGACGGCGGCAAACTCGCCGTCCTCGCCATCGACCCCTCCTCGGAACGCACCAAAGGGAGCATCCTCGGAGACAAGACCCGTATGGAGAAACTATCGCAGCACCCCGACGCCTTCATCCGCCCTTCCCCCTCGGCCGGAAGCCTCGGCGGAGTTGCGCGCAAGACCCGCGAGACCATAATACTTTGTGAGGCGGCCGGTTACAACAATGTCTTCGTCGAGACCGTCGGCGTGGGGCAGAGCGAGACAGCCGTCCATTCAATGGTCGACTTCTTCATGCTCATACAGATTGCCGGAGCCGGAGACGAGCTCCAGGGCATCAAGAGGGGAATCATGGAGATGGCCGACGGCATCGTCATAAACAAGGCCGACGGCGACAACATCGACCGCGCCCGCCTGGCCCAGGCACAATTCAAATCTGCCCTCCAGCTGCTCCCGGCACCCCCCTCGGGATGGCAGCCCGAAGTGCTATGTTATTCGGGATATTACGAGATAGGCATCGACGAGGTGTGGGAGATGATCGACCGCTACTTCAAGTTCATCACCGACAACGGCTTCTTCGAACGGCAGAGGCGCGAACAGGCCCGCTACTGGATGTACGAGACCATCGACTCCGAGCTTCGCCGCCGTTTCTACGATGATTCTGACCGCGCAGCCGCGCTGGCCAACGCCGAACGCCTGGTGCTTTCAAACCGTCTCTCCCCATTCACCGCCGCGCTGCAACTTCTCGGGGAGGAATGAACCACGCACGCCTCATCTTGTTATTAATATTCAGTATCAAAAACAATTACACTATTAATGCAATTAATAGATAAGGTATATTTTATTACATATCCGTTTCGGATTTGAATTTTACATAAAACAACAAACAAAACGCCGCTGTTTACAATCACAAACAGCGGCGTTTTGTTTACTGCGATAAACCTGAGGGGATAAACATCAGCCGCGTATATGTTGATAACTTTTTCCAGAATATCAGATATTTTTCTATTTGCAGTTGTAAATTCTTAGGAACTTTTTTTGTAATTTTACGGTCGAAATGGAAGCAGCAATGACCACATCCCAGCCCTACCACATACCGGCCCTGCTCAGCCAGTCGCTCGAAGCCCTCGAATTACGCCCCGAAGGGGTGTATGTCGACTGCACCCTTGGCGGAGGAGGCCACTCCCGCGCCATCCTCTGCCATGTCGACCCGGCCAAAGGGGGACGCCTGCTGAGCTTCGACCAGGACCGCGCAGCCATCGACCGCGCAGCCAACGACCCCGACTTCGCCGGGAACCCGGCGTTCACCGCAGTGCTGGGGAATTTCCGCTACCTACGCAACTTCCTCCGCTTCTACGGCGCAGACTCCGTCGACGGCATCCTCGCCGACCTCGGGGTGTCATTCCACCATTTCGACGACCCCTCGCGGGGATTCTCTTTCCGATGGGAAGGCCCGCTTGACATGCGTATGAACCGCAACGCCTCCCGCTCCGCCGCAACCCTCCTCCAGGAAGCCTCAGAGGAGCAGCTGGCCGACATCTTCCACCTTTACGGCGAGTTGCGCCAGGCCCGCAAAATCGCCCGCGCCATAATCAACGCCCGCCGCGAAGCCCCCGTGGAGACCGTCGAGAGGCTGCTCGACATTATCAGGCCCCACATAAACCCCAGGCAGGAGAAAAAAGAACTCGCCCAGGTGTTCCAGGCCCTGCGAATCGTCGTGAACGATGAAATCGAGGCATTGCGCGAGCTGCTCACCCAGGCCCTCGCCGTGCTAAAGCCGGGCGGACGCCTCGCGGTCATCACATACCACTCCCTCGAAGACCGCCTCGTCAAGAATTTCATGAAGACCGGCAACCTCGAGGGGAAAATTGAGAAAGACTTCTTCGGCAAGACCCTTTCGCCGCTGAAATGCCTCACCTCCAAACCCGTCATACCCGACCAGGAGGAGATGGAGCGCAACCCACGCTCACGCTCAGCCAAACTGAGGGTGGCCGTGAAACTCTGACACGGAGCCTCCACCGCGACCCCGCACAACGACCATCACAACGCAACCCACACCGATATGACCTCATACAGAGCACAGACACCGGCAGACCCCCAGGAATCCGACCGCGCGACACGCCGGGCCGACTCCCTGACGCTGCGCGCTCTCCACGGCCGGATTCTCTCCACCGACTTCTTCCGGCGCCACTGGCTGCCGGTGCTCGGCGTTGTGGCCATGCTGATGATATACATCACCAACCGCTACACATGCCAGACCCAGATGGAGACCATCCAACGGCTCGAAAGGGAACTGGAGGTTGCCAAGACCGAGCGTATCCGCGAGAAGTCATCCTACATGAGCCGCATCCGCGAGTCAAAGATGCAGCAGAAGGTCGACTCCCTAAGACTCGGGCTGACCGTCCAGGAGCGCCCCCCATACCGCCTCAAGGTCTCTGACTGAGAAAGCATCCCATCAAACTCCATCCACAGCTTATGGCCCCGAAGAACAACCAGAACCACATACTGTTCCGCTACGGACTCATCACCCTGCTTATCCTCTTGTTCGCAGGGTCGATATCCTACAAGCTATTCTCGACCACCGTCATACACGCCGACGACTGGAACGCAAAGGCCATGCGCGAAATGCAGCGTGTCGACACCATCCTCCCCGAACGCGGCGAGATTCTCTCCGACGACGGCTCGATTCTCGCCACCAACCTGCGCTACTACACAGTGCGCCTCGACTTCCGCGCCGAACGCTTCATGGAAAGCCGCTACCAGGTGGCCCTCGACTCCATCGCCGACTCGCTGGCGCTCCATTTCCCCCGCCGCAACCGCGACGAATGGTTCGCCTACCTCCAGAAGCCGCTCAACACCGACGCGAACAAACGTCCGCGCTCATTCCCCGTCATCAGCAACATCTCATACGCCGACCTCCAGACGCTGAAGACCTTCCCCTTCTTCTGCATCAAGAACCCCAACCGCAACGGTATGACCGTGGAGTCGGTGCTGAAGCGCAAGAACCCCTACGGCGACATGGCGCGCCGTTCGGTCGGAGGCGTCGGCCAGACCCGCGAATGCAAGGAAATCCACGGCATATCCGGCCTGGAGAAAGCCCTCGACTCCCTGCTTTACGGCGTCCCCGGCATCGCCAAGAAAATACCCCTGACGAAAAACATCGTCAACTGGACCGACGTCCCCCCAACCCCCGGCTATTCCATCCGCACCACCATCGACATCAACCTCCAGGACATCGTCGAGAATGAGCTGAACCGCGTGCTCGACTCCTGCTCGGCCGACTGGGGATGCGCCATACTGATGGAGGTCTCGACCGGAGACATAAAGGCCATATCCAACCTTGAGCGAAACGCCGACGGCACCGCCTACATCGAAGCCCTCAACTACGCCGTCGTCGGCTTCGAGCCGGGCTCTGTGGTGAAACCAATCTCGATGATGATAGCCCTGGAGGACGGCCTGGTCGACAACCTCGAAGAGGTGATACCCATCGGGGCAAGCTGGGCATACGCCGGTGGCCGCCCCATCACCGACTCCCACTACAACGGTTCGCTGCGTGTCCGCGAGGTAATCGAGCAGTCATCCAACATCGGGATGGCCCGCATCATCACCCGTGGCTACGACAAGAACCCCAAGGGATTCGTCGAGAGGCTGCGGTCGATAGGGTTCCTCGAACCGATGAACACCGGCATCGCCGGAGAACGTGTCCCCTATTTCAACCCCGAGCCGGGACGCGTCGACCTCTCCCGCATGTGCTACGGCTACGCCTCTCAGATTCCCCCGATCTACACCCTGTCGATCTACAACGCCATCGCCAACAACGGCAAGTATGTGCGCCCCAGGCTGGTAAGCTCGCTTGTGACCGAAGACTTCGACTCGGTGATTCCGGTCAGCTACATCCGCGACCGCATCTGCTCCGAGGAGAACGCCCGCAAGATGCAATACATGCTCAAGCAGGTTGTCTGGGGAGCCCACGGCACCGGCCGCTCCCTCAAAAGCGACAAGGTGGCCCTGGCCGGCAAGACAGGCACCTGCTACTCAGTCGACCCGAAGACACGCCAATACAACACCGCCCGCAAGCGTCTGGCTTTCTGCGGCTTCTTCCCCGCCGACAACCCCAAATACTCCTGCATGGTGCTCACCTTCTACCCCAAACGCAACATGTTCGGAGCGGCCTCGACGTCAGGCCAGGTGATGCGCAACATAGCCCTGAAGATGTATTCTCGCGGCATGCTCGACAACGCCTCAGACTATGCCGAAGGTGGTGGCGGCAATCCGCGCGCGATGCTCTACGGCTCCAACAGCCCCGACCGCCACAAAGCCATCCGTAAGGCCGCCGGAATCAGCCAGGAGGTGCATCCCGCCGCCCCCCGCAAGATGCCCAAAGGCACCATCCCCTCCGTCAAGGGCCTCGGAGCCCGCGAGGCGGTGGTGGCCCTTGAGAAAGCCGGATACAACGTGGCTGTCAACGGCTCGGGATATGTCCGCGCCCAGCAACCCGCCGAAGGCTCGATGGCAGCCCCCGGCACCCGCGTGATTCTCTCCCTCGCCCCCTGACCTTCCCGGGGACATCTCACGGCGTCACCATTCCTCTCTTCTCTTCCCACATTCTCCCTCTCTCCTCCCCCGGGTCTCTCTCCGCCTTCCCTCCCCAGCTTACCGTCAAACGGAATCCGCGGGGGACAGACATCGAAAAACAAATAGATCCGAAATAAAGTGAAGCTCGAACAACTCATCGAAGGCCTTGACATCATTTCAATCCAGGGCCAGCTTGACAAGAATGTAACCTCCCTGACCTCCGACTCCAGAAAAGCCGGAGAGGGAGCCATGTTTGTTGCCGTGCGCGGCGTCACCGTCGACGGCCACTCTTTCATCCCCACACTCGCCGACAAGAAACCGGCCGCACTGGTAGTGGAGGAGATTCCCGAGGCAATACCTGAAGGGGCTACCCTGATTGTCGTAGCCAACTCCGCCATAGCCCTGGGCATCCTCGCCTCCAACTGGTATGGCAACCCCTCCTCGAAGCTGCGCCTCGTCGGTGTAACCGGAACCAACGGCAAGACCACCACAGCCACCCTCATCTACGAGATGGCCCGACTTATGGGACACAAGGCCGGACTCCTCTCGACTGTCGTCAACTATGTCGACGCCGAGGCTGTACACGCGTCACAGACCACACCCGACCCCATCACCATCAACTCCCTCCTCGCCCGCATGGTGGATGCCGGATGTGAATACGCCGCCATGGAGGTTAGCTCACACGCCGCCGACCAGCACCGCATCGCCGGACTGACCTTCGCCGGAGGTGTGTTCACCAACCTCACCCGCGACCACCTCGACTACCACAAGACCGTCCAGAACTACCTCAACGCCAAGAAGAGTTTCTTTGACGGACTCCCCGCCGAGGCTTTCGCCCTGACCAACATCGATGACAAGGTCGGGGAGGTGATGCTCCAGAACACCAAGGCCCGCAAGCTCTCATACTCCCTCCGCTCGATGGCCGATTTCCGTGGAAAAATCATCGAGACACGCCTCGACGGCACCCTCCTGAGCCTCAACTCAACCGAGGTGGAGGTTCGCTTCACAGGCCGTTTCAACGCATACAACCTGACAGCCGTCTTCGGCGCGTCGGTCTCCCTGGGGTGGCCGGTAGAGAAGGTGCTGGTGGCCATGAGCCGCCTGGTGCCCGTAGCCGGACGTTTCCAGGCATTCCACTCCCCGAAGGGATGCACCGCCATCGTCGACTACGCCCACACCCCCGACGCGGTGGTCAATGTCCTGACCGCCATTCGCGAGGTGGTAGGCACCAACGGCCGCATCATCACCGTGGTAGGGGCCGGCGGAAACCGCGACAAGGGTAAACGTCCCATCATGGCCCGCGAAGCCGCCCGCCTCTCCGACCTGCTGATTCTCACCTCCGACAACCCCCGCTTCGAGAACCCCGCCGACATCCTCCGCGACATGGAGGCTGGTCTCGACTCGGAGGAGCTGCGCGCCAACTCCTCAAGCATCGTCGACCGACGCGAGGCCATCGCCAAGGCATCCTCCATCGCCGGAAAGGGTGACGTCATCCTCATCGCCGGAAAAGGCCACGAGGATTACCAGGAAATCAGGGGCATCAAGCACCATTTCGACGACGCCGAGGTGGTGCGCGAGGTGTTCGCCGCCTGCGCCGAGTAAGCCCCCCTGCCACCGACTGCTCCACGCACCCCCCACGCTCATTTTAATTCCCTTATGCACTGCGTTAGCCTGTAACCCACTATGCTGTATTACTTATTCCACTGGCTCGAAGACACCGGATTCCCCGGGGCGCGCCTGATGGACTACATCACCTTCCGCTCCGGCGCGGCCCTGATACTCTCGCTCTTCATAGCGATGGTGTTCGGACGCAAGATCATCGACCGACTCCAGAAGATGCAGGTCGGTGAAATCGTCCGCAACCTCGGCCTCGAGGGGCAGATGAAGAAAACCGGCACCCCCACCATGGGCGGCATCATAATAATCGTCGCCACCATCGTCCCCTGCCTCCTGGTAGGGAAGCTCGGCAACGTCTACATGCTGCTGATGGTAATCTCCACCCTCTGGCTCGGAGCCCTCGGATTCGCCGACGACTACCTCAAGATGACCCGCCACAACAAAGACGGGATGAGCGGCAAATTCAAGATCATCGGCCAGGTAGGCCTGGGCCTCATCGTAGGCCTGACCATGATGGCATCCCCGGATATGGTCATCCGGCAGAACCACGAGATAATCAACGAGACCTCGCAGGAGGTTGAGGAGGTGGTCTACGAGTCTGAAGACCTCAAGGCCACACAGACCACCATACCGTTCGTGAAGGAGAACAACTTCGACTACACCTACTTCACCCAGTGGCTCGGCGACCACGCCCAGACCGGCGGATGGGTTCTCTTCATCCTCGTTGCGATATTCATCGTCACCGCCACATCAAACGGGGCAAACCTCACCGACGGGCTCGACGGACTCGCCGCCGGATGCTCGGCAATCATAGCTGTGGCGCTCGCCGTGATGGCTTACCTGGGAGGTTCGGTGATATACTCGTCATACCTCAACATCATGTACATCCCCGGCAGCGAGGAGCTTTCGGTGTTCTGCGCGGCCTTCATCGGCGCGCTTATCGGATTCCTGTGGTACAACGCCTTCCCCGCCCAGGTATTCATGGGCGACACCGGCTCGCTCACCCTCGGAGGCATCATCGCCGTGCTGGCGATTCTCATCCACAAGGAGCTGCTCCTGCCGCTGCTCTGCGCGATATTCTATGTCGAAGACCTCTCGGTCATGCTGCAGGTGGGGTATTTCAAATACACCAAACGCAAATACGGGACGGGCAGGCGCATCTTCAAGATGACCCCCCTCCACCATCACTTCCAGAAAGCCGGAAACTCGGGAATCGAGGCTCTGTTGCAGAAACCCTTCCAGGCCATCCCGGAGTCAAAAATCGTGACCCGTTTCTGGATTGTCGGCATTTTCCTGGCCGTAATCACATTCGTAACACTTAAAATCCGCTGACCCTATTATGGAATACATCTCGAACGAAAACATGAATCCCGGCAGCCCCGACCTTGAGGCCGGAGGCCACCGTCTGGTTGTGCTCGGCGGTGGGGAAAGCGGTGTTGGAGCGGCCATCCTCGGCAAGAAGCTCGGCATGGATGTCTTTCTCTCCGACATGGGCCCGATAGCTCCCCGTTACGCCGAGGAGCTGACATCACGCGGCATCCCCTTCGAGCAGGGAGGCCACACCGAGGCGCTCATCCTCAACGCCGACGAGGTTGTCAAGTCGCCCGGCATACCCCCTACATCTCCCCTCATACAGAAACTCGCGGCGCAAGGAACCCCGGTAATCTCTGAAATCGAGCTGGCCGGACGCCACACCTCCGCCAAGATGGTCTGCATAACCGGCTCGAACGGCAAGACCACCACCACGATGCTCATCCACCACATCCTCCAGGAAGCCGGGCTGAATGTCGGCCTGGCCGGGAATGTCGGCAAATCGCTCGCCTGGCAGGTGGCCGAGAACGACCACGACGTGTATGTGGTCGAGCTGTCATCGTTCCAGCTTGAGAACATGTACCGCTTCCGCGCCAACATCGCCGTGCTGCTCAACATAACCCCCGACCACCTCGACCGCTACGGGTTCGAGATGCAGAACTACATCAACGCCAAATTCCGCATCCTCCAGAACCAGACCCCGGCCGACGCATTCATCTTCTGGGAGGATGACCCCGTCATCACCGCCCAGCTGCGCCGGTTCGAGACCGAGGCGAAACTCTACCCCTTCGCCGAACACCGCCACGAGGATTCCGCCGCGTGGGTCGACCAGGATGGCAAGGTGGTGTTCAACACCCCCGAGGAGGATTTCTCAATGCCCCGCGCCGACCTGTCTCTCCACGGCCTCCACAACCTCTTCAACTCGATGGCCGCCGGGCTGAGCGCCTGCCTGCTCGACATCCGCAAGGACTCCCTGCGCGACGCCCTCTCAAACTTCGAGGGGGTCGAACACCGCCTTGAGCCTGCCGGGGAAATCGACGGCGTCAGATGGATCAACGACTCCAAGGCCACAAACGTCAACTCCTGCTGGTATGCCCTCGAGTCGATGCCCGACTCAAAGTCGACGATACTCATACTCGGCGGGAAAGACAAAGGCAACGACTACTCCGAAATCCTCCCCCTCGTGGAGAAAAAAGTCAAGGTCATCGTGGCCATGGGTCTGCACAACGAGAAAATCGTCGACTTCTTCAACGGCTATGTCGACGCCGTAATATCCACCAACTCGCTCGACGAGGCGGTCAGCACCTGCCATATGATGGCCGAGAAGGGAGACACCGTGCTGCTCTCCCCCTGCTGCGCGTCGTTCGACCTGTTCAAGAGCTATGAAGACCGCGGACGCCAGTTCAAAGAGGCAGTCAGCCGTCTGGCAGCCAACAAATGATATAACCGCCAAACTTCTCCTCCGATGGAAAAAAACTCCAGCACTTCCGCCCCACTGTCGGCTGAGGAACAGCCCCGCAAGGCCGACAAATACATCTGGGCAATCTACATAGCCCTGCTCGCGATTTCGATTGTCGAGCTTTACAGCGCCTCCTCCCGTGAGGTGCAGGCCTCAAACGTGTTCGGCCCGCTGCTGCGCCACGGCATGATGCTCCTGCTTGGCTTCGGCGTCACCCTCGGCCTGTCCCGCATAAAATTCAAATGGCTGATTCCCATGACCCCGGTGTTTGTCGGCTTCGCCCTTGTCATAGCCGTCTACGTCCTGTTCAAAGGACAGGTCATCAACGGTGCCAGGCGGTCGATGTCGCTGTTCGGGATAGCCCTGCAATCGGCCGAGCTGCTGAAGCTCGCGGTGGTGCTGGTCATCGCTTATGTGGTGGCCTTCAACCAGGAGAAGAGGGGGGTTACCACCTCAGGCGTGGTCATATGCGCCGCCTTCGTGCTGCTCGCCAGCGGCCTGCTCTTCTCACAGGGTCTGACCAACACCCTGCTGCTGATGGGCATCTCCATGGCGATGATGCTCATCGGAGGCATCCAGTTCCGCAAGTTCCTGATGGTGCTTGTCTGCTACGGAGCCATCGGTGCCGCCGGCGCGCTATACAAGTCATCCCACGAAAAGATGTCACAGGAGGAAATCGCCTACATCACCGAGACCGGAAAGAACTTCAAGGGGGAGAAGGCCACCATCGACCGCCAGACCACACAGATGGGCCGCGTGAAACGCTGGCTCGGCGTGGGAGACACAGTCCCCAAATACGCCCAGCCCATCACCGCCCTCAACCGCCAGGAGATGTACTCCTTCATGGCCCAGGCCAACGGCTCGTGGCACGGGGTGCTTCCGGGCAACTCCCGCGAGACCGCCCGCCTTCCCCTCGCCTTCTCCGACTATATCTATGCCATCATCGTCGAGGACTGGGGCTTCATCGGGGGCTTCCTCCTGCTGGTCCTCTACCTCGCCCTGCTGGGACGCGCCGGAGCCATCGCGGCCAACTGCCGCAGCGCGCTTCCGACACTGCTCATAATGGGAATGGCAGTGTTCATCGTCCTGCAGGCCCTCTTCCACATGGCGATTGTGACAGGGGTGTTCCCCGTCTCCGGACAGCCCTTGCCTCTGATTTCCAAGGGAGGCTCATCCATTCTGGTCACCTCGATCGCCTTCGGCATAATGCTGTCGGTCAGCCGCACAGCCGTCAAACGTGACGACGGTTCCAAGGCAATCCGCGCGGAAATCGCCGAGTTGCCATCAGGCATGATTGCCGCCAATCCTCTGGCCAAGGAATGAAGGCCGCGACGGCAGGTGACAGATTCATAAGTAACTGTTCAAAATTATTTTATATTAACCGGTCATCTTATTTCAATGTTTCTTCGAGGAAAATCTTCTAAAAATTTCACTCGAACAAACATTAAAATAATTTCGACCAGTTACTTAAAAAATTTGATTCATATGAAAATACTGATTTCCGGTGGTGGAACCGGAGGACATATATTTCCCGCGCTCTCGATAGCCAACGCCCTGCGCCGTCGCGACCCTGACGCTGAAATCCTCTTTGTCGGCGCACTGGGACGCATGGAGATGGAGCGTGTACCCGCCGCCGGCTATGAGATTGTGGGGTTGCCGGTGGCCGGATTCGACCGCAAACGCCCCTGGCGCAACGTCAAGGTGCTGCTCAAATTATGGAAGAGCATGCGCCTGGCAAAGAAAGTGCTGAAAGACTTCCAGCCCGACGCCTGCGTGGGTGTCGGGGGCTACGCCTCAGGGCCGATGCTCAAGGAAGCCCAGAAAAGGGGCATACCCACCCTGCTGCAGGAGCAGAACTCATACGCCGGGGTGACAAACAAGCTGCTCGCCAAGAAGGCGAAGGCCATATGCGTGGCCTATGACGGGATGGAACGCTTCTTCCCGGCGGCGGCCATCACCAAGACCGGCAACCCCGTGCGCCACGAAATAGCCACCGCCTCAGCCTCACCGGAGGAGGCCCGCAAAGCCCTCGGGTTCGACCCGGCGCGTCCACTCGTCGTGGTGGTCGGCGGCAGCCTCGGGGCGCGCACCCTCAACGAGTCTATGTTCCTCGCCGTGAAACCGATACTTGAGGCGGGAGCCTCCGTGCTGTGGCAGACAGGCAAGCTGTATGCCGAGGAGTGCCTCTCATTCGCCGCCCCCCTGATGGAGAAATGGGGTGAGGAGAGGTTCCAGGCCATGCCGTTCGTCAGCCGTATGGACCTGGTCTACCGGGGAGCCGACATCATCGTCTCCCGTGCCGGGGCCTCCACCATCAGCGAGATACAGCTGACCGGGGTTCCGTCCATTCTGGTTCCGTCGCCCAATGTCGCCGAAGACCACCAGCGAAAGAACGCCGAGGCCCTCGCCTCGCGCGACGCCGCCGTCATGATTCTCGACAAAGACTGCCGCAATGAACTTTCCCCAACCGTATTGTGTTTGTTGAATGACGACTCACGCAGGCGCGCGATATCTGAGAATGCCCGCAAGATGGCCCTCCCCGCCGCCGACGACAAAATCGTGGATTGTCTGCTCCATATCATCAACCGCTAAATATTCTTGCAATGAAAGCCAACATCTATTTCGTAGGCGCAGGGGGCATCGGAATGGCCGCCCTCGAAAGATACTTCCTCTCTAAAGGCTGCAAAGTGGCCGGATATGACCGCACCCCCTCCGAACTGACCGACGCCCTCATGCGCGAAGGGGTCGACATCACATTCACCGACGACGAAGCCGGAATCCCCGACTCTTTCCGCGACCCGCAGGCCACACTGGTGGTCTACACCCCCGCCATACACGACGACAACAGGATTCTCTCCTGGTTCCGCGCCAACGGCTTCGAGGTTGTCAAGCGGGCAGTCGTGCTGGGCATGATCACCCGTGCCTCAAAGTCGCTCTGCTTCGCAGGCACCCACGGCAAGACCACAACCTCCACGATGGCCGCCCACATCCTCCAGACCCAGGGGACAGGCTGCAACGCCTTTCTCGGAGGCGTGGCCCGCAACTACGGCTCAAACTTCCTCCTTTCCGCCACCAGCCCCTACTCCGTGGTGGAGGCCGACGAGTTTGACCGCTCATTCCATCAGCTGACCCCATACGTGGCGGTGGTGACCTCCACCGACCCCGACCACCTCGACATATACGGCAACGAGGAGGAATACCTCGAAAGCTTCGCCCGTTTCACCGAACTGGTGACTCCCGGCGGCGCGCTGCTGCTCCATACCGGGATGAAACTCAAGCCCCGCCCGCAGGAGGGAGTGAGGGTCTACACCTACTCGCGCGACGAGGGTGATTTCCACGCCGCCTACATCCGCCACGGCCACGGGGTCATCTCATTCGACTTCGTACACCCCGAAGGCACTATCCGCAACATCCCGCTCGGGGTGCCGGTGGAAATCAACATCGAGAACGCCGTGGCCGCACTGGCCGCTTGCTGGCTAACCGGCTCGTTCGACGCCGCAAAGGCCCGCGAGGCCATATCCACATTCCTCGGGGCGGAACGCCGCTTCCAGAAGGTGTTCGACGACGGCAGACGCATCGTCATCGACGACTACGCCCACCATCCCGACGAGCTGCGCGCCTCGATTTCCTCAATCAAGGCCCTCTATCCCGACCGCAAGCTGACAGTCGCATTCCAGCCCCACCTCTACACCCGCACCCGCGATTTCGCCCCCGGTTTCGCCGAAACTCTGTCGCTCGCCGACGAGGTAGTGCTGCTCGACATCTACCCTGCCCGGGAGGAACCCATCCCCGGAGTGACCTCACAAATCATCCTCGACGGGATAAAGGTCGAAAAAAAGACACTTATTCCCCTGAAAGACTTGATTCCGACGATAAAAAACCGTAACTTTGACATCCTCTTGACAGCCGGCGCGGGCGACATAGGCGCCGAAGTGCCGCGGCTTGTCGAGGAACTTGGAAAATAACCCGCCCTTCCTGACCGCCAGATGACGAAAAAAGGTGTCATACGCTGCCTGATGGCCATACTGCTGGCCGCCTACATAGGCGTGGCCGTGATGATGGCCAACCAGCAATCGGCCCGCGACAAATGCCGCGGGTTCGACATTCGCATACTCCAGAACGACGGTTCGCGCGACTTCGTCACCCAGGCCGAGGTCAGGAGGCTGCTCAAGGAGTGGGCGCTCGACCAGACCGACCGTCCCGCCTCGGCAGTCGACCTCCAGAAAATCGAAGACCGACTGTCGGGAGTGGTCAACATCGAAGACGCCATGGTGGAAAGGATGCCTGACAACACCATCCGCCTGACGGTGACCCCGATGATTCCCGTGGCGAGGGTCTTCGACTTCAAGGGAAACTCATACTACATCAACCGCGACGGCAAGCGGCTCACGGCCAACGCGCGATACCATCTCGACGTGCCGGTGATTTCGGGCAACTTCGACGAAGCCCACTCCCCCGCCGAACTGATTCCGCTGGTGGAGCATCTCCACTCCGACCCCGACTGGAACGCCATAACGAGCCAGGTGATGGTCGACCCCCACACCCGCGACATCATCCTCGTGCCGCTGATACGTGGCCATGTCGTCAACCTCGGCGACACCGCCGGAATCCCCGGCAAGCTCACCCGGGTAATGGCCATGTACCGGAAGGTGATGCCCATAAAGGGGTGGGAATTCTACGACACCATCTCGGTTAAATGGGCCGGACAGGTGGTGGCCTCCAGGCGAGTGAAATCGATTCCCGAACCGGCGGTCAAATTCGACCAGGAGGGAGACATCGAGGAGGAAGACATCAACTCGATGCTCGTGGCCACCGACACCGACACCACCGCCGTCAGCCACTGACCGCCCGCTCCTCTCCAGACATCCAAGACGACACTGAACTAAAAACGCTAAACTCCAACCATAAATGCCAGAAAGATATATAGTTGCCATCGAAATCGGCAGCTCCAAGATAAGAGGAGCCGTCGCAGTGGCCGACGAAGCGGGGATGGTCGACGTCATCGCCGCCGAAGAGGAGAAACTCATCGACTCGGTCCGCTACGGCTGCATACAGAATGTCGATGTCAGCAATGCCATCAGCCATGTCTGCGAACGTCTTGAGGCTTACCCGCGCCTCAAAGACGCCACCATCACCGGGGCATACGTCGGCCTCGGCGGCAAATCGCTGTCAAGCAAGATTGTCGAGGTCTCGACAAACCTCCCCGCCGAGATGGAGATAACCTCACAGCTCGTGGCAGACCTCAAGACAAAGGCAGAAGCGATGGTCGACGCCACCCGCGACGTGGTCGACGTGGTGCCCGTCAGGTTCACCGTCGACAACAAGGCGCAGAACAACCCCGTCGGCTCATACGGCCAGCAGCTTGGCGCCCGCATGGCCGCCGTGAGCTGCATGCCCCAGATAAAACGCATGCTCCGCCGCGTGCTCGGCGAACGCCTCGGCCTCAACATCAACGGCTACATCGTCCGCCCGCTGGCAGAAGCGGCGATGGCCCTCACCGATGACGAGCGCCGCCTTGGTTGCCTCTTCGTGGATTTCGGCGCGGAGACCACAACCGTGGTCATCTACAAGAACGGCGCCCCGGTCTACCTGGTGACCCTCCCGATGGGCTCGCGCAACATCACCATCGACCTGACCGCCCTCAACTACATCGAGGAACGCGCCGATGAAATCAAGCGCAACTCAGGCAACGCCATGCCCATCGAAGGCATGCGCCGCCCCGGGGCCGACGGCATCGACTACACCGAGGTCAACAACTACGTCCACGCCCGCGCGGCTGAAATCATACAGAACATACTCGCCCAGATAGAATACGCCGGCCTCAAGTCGGCGGATCTCCCCGGAGGCATCGTGATTGTCGGAGGCGGCTCACGCCTGCGCGGCTTCAACGACCTGCTGGGGAAGCAGGGGAAGATGAAAGTCAGGATGGGTTCCGTGCAAGGCCCCGTCCGCATTTCCGACGGCGCGATACACCCCGCCGACAACCTCGACGTCATCTCCCTGCTGCTGGCCGCATCCAAGCTCCCCGACGCGGAATGCATCGAGTTCCCCCCCGCCGAGGATGAGGAACCCGCCCGCCGTGGCAACGGCTCATATGAAGACATCTACGCAGATGATGACGAGGATGGGGAGGAAGGCTCCCGCATCGGCCGTGGCTACGATGACGACGACGAGGATGACAGCCGCGCGTCGAAAAAGAAAGAGAAGACCAACAAACGCAAAAAGAAATCTGACGACGAAGACGAAGATGAAGGCAGCCACGGCAGTGGTCACCGCTCATCCATTTTCGGCATACTCAAAGACCGTCTGTCGGGAGTATGGGGAGGCGACGACAGCTTCCAGTGATAAAAGCCTGCGATTAGCCCAGGCATCAGCAACCCAACAAGCAAAGCAGAACCAATGACAAGCGAAGATATCGACAAGACCTCCAACTTCGTCGGGGGTGCCCGTCAGGAGAACATCATAAAAGTAATCGGTGTCGGCGGCGGCGGAAACAACGCCATCAGCCACATGTATGAGCAGGGCATCAGCCACGTCTCATTCGTGATTATCAACACCGACCGCCAGGCCCTGAACAACTCCCCTGTGCCCACCCGCGTGCTGATCGGCAACGACGGCCTCGGGGCCGGCAACAACCCCGAAGTGGCCCGCGTGGCCGCCGAGGAAAGCGCCGAGGAGATAGCCAAGCTCTTCGACGACGAGACAAAGATGGTATTCATCACCGCCGGAATGGGCGGCGGCACCGGCACCGGAGCCGCTCCCGTGGTGGCCCGCATCGCCCACGAGAAGGGCATGCTGACCATCGGCATCGTGACCATCCCCTTCCTCTTCGAGGGGCAGAAGAAAATCCTCAAGGCTCTCGACGGAGCCGAGGAGATGAGCAAGTATGTCGACGCCATACTGGTGGTCAACAACGAGCAGCTCACCGAAATCTACTCAGACCTCAACTGGATGAACGCCTTCGGAAAGGCCGACGACACCCTTACCGACGCCGCCCGCTCAATCTCGGAGCTGATAACCTCGGAGGGTTACATGAACCTCGACTTCAAGGATGTCAACACCACCCTCAAGGATGGCGGCGCGGCCATCATCTCCACCGGTTACGGCGAGGGTGAACACCGAGTGACCAAGGCCATCAACGACGCCCTCCACTCCCCCCTGCTCAAGAACCGCGACATCTTCGGCTCGAAGCGTCTGCTCTTCAACCTATACTTCTCGCGCAACGCCGACCCGGAGTTCGCCATGGGAGAGGCCAACGAGCTTACCTCGTTCATCAACAACCTCGACCCGGAGGTGGATGTCATCTACGGTATCTGCTTCGACGACACCCTCGGCAACAAAATCAAAATCACAATCCTCGCCGCCGGCTTCGAGCTTGTCATCAAAGGCTCGCAGCGTCCCACCGGCCCTGTCAGCGTGATTGGCGGCCAGAAGAACCATGAGAAGTCATTCCTCGGCGGAGGAGGCCATAAGACCCCAGAACAGGAGAAACCCACGCAGGCTCCTGACACCTCCCGCGACGTAATAAAGGACATATACGGCCCCGACAAGGTGGAGAACATCGAACGCGACCGCGAGGCTTCGCGTTACATCGTCCTCTCCCCCGAGCAGCTCGAGGATGACGCCGTGATCGAGGCGATTGAAAGCACCCCGGCCTACAACCGCGACAAGCGTCTGGTTGACGAACTGCGCCGCGACCGCCACACCTCGGCGTCGGTTTCCGGCTCAGGCCGCCACTCGGTGGCTCCCGCCACTACCTCCTCCCTCCACCAGGCCCCGTCGCAGCCCGGCAGCAACGCCGCCACCC
>CAMWVQ010000038.1 GCA_947177635.1 uncultured Porphyromonadaceae bacterium
TCTTCTAAAAATTTTACTCGAACAAACATTAAAATAATTTCGACCAGTTACTTATCTTCTTAGGTTTAAAACAAAACGGAACAGCGGCCCGCAACCGTAGAACTGTCATTCCCCATCCAGACCGCCCGCGGTCTTCGGCTTGGACAAAGAGGCTGTGTGACGCGATGAAAAACGCCTTACAACCTGATGGGTATGGCCCGTCACGGCGATAATCACAATTGTGCTGCCTACCGAGGCAAGCACAATCGGCACCCACTGGTCGGCAAGCAACCCCATACAGTTCATCACGCCCACGCCCGCCGGCACAAAGAAGAAACCGAGGTTATGGACAAGGAATGCAGACAGCCGGTCGACCCACCGGAGTTTGATTATGCCGGCCTTCAATGATACCGTCAGGCCAATCATCCCGATGATGCTCGACGGCAGAGGTACCCCTGTCAATGCAACCACAAGTTCCCCCAGGGCAAGGAAACCGAAAATTATCCCTAATTGAAGTATCAGTCCCATGATTCACATAATAAAGACACAAAGAATCGAGATTCTAATAATCAAGATGCTAATAATCAAGACACAACCGACCCTATGAACACGTTTTCATGGGCCGGTTGTCATATCGCCGCAAAGTTACGAAGTTATACCGATATTCAAAAGATTTTGGCAGGCTATTTTTAACTGAGAGTTGGCAGTTTGGGAAATAATCGCTACCTTTGCGCCATTGTTTACAAAAACTGTCTCTCCGGAAGCCCGCTCGAACATATCTCGACGCAGGGTTGTTATTAATGATGTAGCTTATATGACGCAAGGGATTACAGGTTTCCATTCCCTGCATTACAAAAATATCGACGCGGATTTGAAAGATTGACCGCGCGACAAGGTTTCAACAAAGGTACAAACTAAAAACTTAGGTAAAACTCAAAAAATCAAAGCTATGATGAAGTTTATCAAACGCGCAGCAAGATGGTACTTCGAACACTCGGTCACCAATTTCGACTGATTGAAGCATCCATCCCTCTCCCCCTCTCCATTAACCCAGTAAGAACAACATAAAAGTAAAATACAACGGCTGCGGCCCCAGGGATTAATCCCGAGGGCCGCAGCTCATTTTATCACAGGACGTCAGGGGGAGTGGCTCCACCTGATGTTTACCGTTTCAGAATTTCTCGTCGAAAGTCATCTCGTCGAAACCGTCGACATCAAACTCGTCATCATTATACGCGTCTGAGCCATAGAAGTCCTCACCCATGTCATCGGCGGCGACAGTCTTGGCCTTTGCGGCGGTCTTCTCCTCGAACTCATCAAGGTCGACATTCTGGGCGGGAGCCTTCCCGATGGCCAGCGAGCATACCGGGTCTTTCAGCGAACGGCCCGTCTGGAGTTCCTTCATCTCGATGAAAAATGAGCGGTCGGTCATATAGTCGAATGTGAACATAAGCCTTTGCCCCTCGTCATCGATGAAGTCAGACAACACGCTGTCTTCCATCAGGTAGACCTCCTGGGCGGAGTCTGTTCCCATATCCTCCATGGTTATCTCCTTCTCTTTCTCCCATCGGTCATCACAGATGAAAAACGATGACATCTGGTTTTTGTCATATGCCACAGCCTCGCAAATCGCATTCTTGAGGTCAAGGAACGTTGCATCGGCGTCAATCTGGATTTCCCGGCGGAAATTGTCGACTTCGTCAGAAACTATGCGGAAATTGAATATCATTTGTTGAGTTGTTTTTTCTGTGTTGGGCCTCACAGGGCACAGGCCCCGTTTGGTGAATGCAAAGATATGTATTTATAACAACTCACGCCAAATTTTTTCCGCAATTTTTTTCCACGGCATCCTAACGCCTATGTTATCAGTCGAAATCCTCATTGTCGAGCATCCTCGCGGTCACCGGTTCGCGGGGAGCGGCCTGACGCGGGATAGGCTGCCCTTCAGTCATCCGGCCGGAATTTTCACGGCTGTCGGTGTCATACCAGCGGTTGTCGGCAATGTCAAGATTGGTGTAGTCCTGTTCGTAGTCCATGGTCATCGGTGGTTTCAAGTTTGTTTTCCGAGACAAATTTACATCCTTACACGGGCCATAAAGGCGCCCACCCGAGTTAAACAATATTAACAGTCATTCTTTTTCCACACCTCACCGGAGACTGCAATCAGATTCTGACCACTCCTATCCCGGGGCGGTCGGCTGAAAGCGAGATTCGGCCATCCACTATTCCAACCCCCTCGAAGCGGTCATTGGATATGAGCAGGTTGCCGTCAAGGTCGGCATATTCCGCCAGCGGGGAGAGCTGGGCGGCCGCCGAGACGGCACAGGAGGTTTCTGTCATACACCCGAGCATCACCTTCATTCCCAATGCCCTGGCGAGGGTGGCCATCTGGTAAGCCTCATGCATACCGCCTGATTTCATCAGCTTTATGTTTATGCCGTCATACACCCCTTTCAGTGAGGCGACGTCTGCGAGACGCCTGACCGCCTCATCGGCGATTATCGGCAACGGAGACCTTTCGGTAAGCCAGGCGGCATCGTCGATGTTCTCTTTCGCCATAGGCTGCTCAACGAAAAGGCATCCCCTTTCTGCAAGCCAGTGACACATATCCAAAGCTTTCTCCCTGTCGGTCCAGCCTTGGTTGGCATCCACGCATATCGGCACCTCCGGACGGCATTCCCGGATGATTTCCACCAGCTCCTTGTCGTTGTCAAGCCCCATCTTAACTTTCAACACTTTGTAAGGGGCGGCTTCGGCGACTTTCACCCTGACCACATCCGGCTTGTCTATTCCTATAGTGAAGGATGTCGCAGGGGCTTTCGACGGGTCGAGACCCCAGATTCTGTGCCACGGCTGTCCCATTATTTTTCCCGTGAGGTCGTGGAGGGCGATGTCGACGGCGGCCTTGGCCGCGTTGTTGCCTGGAGCCACCGAGTCCATATAGTCGTGGATGTCCTCGATTCTGAACGGGTCATTGAACTGCCCGAGGTCAAGGTTTGCCAGGAACCGGCTCACAGACTCCACCGACTCACCGAGGTATGGCGGCATCGAGGCCTCACCGTAGCCCGTCACCCCGTCGATGGTTATCTCAACCTGCACATCGGGGGTAGTCGTGCGGGAATAGCTGGCGAGGTTGAACGCGTGGCGAAGCTGCAGTTCATACGGGAAAAAACTCATAGCCAGCCCCTTGGTTCCGGCGTGGCCGACACCTCTGCCCGCGGTGTCTTTGGATGAGGCTGTCGGAAACGCCGACAGTGAGGGGGAAACTACCGCCGACAACGCACCCAGCATCCCGGCCTTTATGAATTTACGTCTGTCCATCACAAGAATCTTTGACAATCGGGCCTTATCGGCCTCACTGACAAAGATACCACTATTTTTTCACTCCACAAACACTTTAAACGAACAATCGACATCCCAACCGCATTCTGATTTGCAAAAAAATCATTATATTTGCATATCTCAAATCCAATATCCGTAATATATGGAACGGCTCATCACATTCTTCAACCGCAAGTCATACTCTCATACCGCCATAAAGGGTGGACTGACAATACTCTTCGCGGCCATTGCCTTGTCAGGCTCTGCCGAAGAACGGGAGGTGACAGTGAAAAATCCAAAAGACGGCATAACCCTCGCCGGCACCCTCGCTGCCCCAGACTCCTCTCCGAAGGCCGCCATCCTCCTCGCCTCAGGCAGCGGCCCGCAGAACCGTGACGAGGAAATAATGGGACTGAAACCCTTCAAGGTGCTGTCAGACTCATTGACCGCCGCCGGATACGCGGTGCTGAGGATGGATGACCGTGGCACAGCCGGAAGCGGAGGGGATTTCCAGGCCGCGACGGCTACCGACTTCATCGGCGACCTATGCGCCTCCCTGAGTTTCCTCGATTCCTGCTACACCTCCATTCCAAAAGGAATCATAGGGCATTCAGAAGGCGGCCAGCTCGCCATCAGGATTGCAGCACAAGCCAAAAACGACAGCATTTCCCTAAGCTCCTCCCCCGACTTCATCATAACCCTCGCCGCACCCGCCTGGAGGGGGGATTCCCTGATAATGTCGCAGGCACGGGCACTCTCTACCGCGATGACGGGGAGCTGGCCCGGCGAGGCAATGCAGCGCGAAATCCTCGACATCGCCCGCGGCCCGTTCCCGACCGGCATAGCTTCCCCAATGGTTTATGCAATAATATCCAAGGAACTGGGAGAAGCGGCCCGATTGCCCCAGGTCAGCAAGCAGCTCAACACACAGGTTTCGGCGGTATTGTCGCCATATTACCGTGAGATGCTGCGTTACGACCCGGAGGATGACATCAAGGCGGTTGACATCCCATGGCTGGCCCTCAACGGCGACAAAGACCTCCAGGTTCTCCCCGACAACCTGAAAACAATCGCTGGGCAGAACCCTTCTGCATCCGTGGTGCTTCTACCTGGCCTCAACCACCTGTTCCAGAGAGCATCGTCGGGACTCCCGGCTGAATATCCATCCGCAGGGCAATCCCCGGCATCCGGCGTTACATCGGCCATCATCACCTGGCTCGACTCTGTCACCGGAAATGGGAAATGACAAAGACGCCCCGGAGACTTCCGTTCCGGGGCGCATATCAGGGATTATTTGAATTCCGTAATCTCGTCAGGGCGGAAAACTGTCGAGGCTTCCGAAACCGGAGCGGCGAGGAAATATCCGAGACAGAAATCCCCCGAATACATCTGCGGCCCGTTGCTGGTGCCGTTGCTTATGGCCTCAAGATAGTCATGCATGCCGCGACTTATCGGACAGACCTTGACCGAAAGAACATCTCCATCGCGCAGAGCCGTGTCCTCTTCCTCCTCATCAAGGTCTTTCCTCGAGGTCATCACCACCTCGTCGATTCTGCCGTCAACCGCCAGAAGGTCGTTTACGGCCGTCCACATATACAATTCCCCGTTGCGGTAGATTCTCACCCAGTAACATTCACCTTTGACAGCGGGATTGTCTGTGAACGAAATCTGCAACACAGCCACATAGTCGTAGGGCATCTTTATCCATTGGAATTCCATCCCGAGCATCTCGACCGGAGGAAACTGGTCGAACTGGCACGCAGCGCATGGAGGTTCTGCGTCGTGACTCCAGCTCCGGCCTTCAGGTTATGGTATTGCGATATGTCATATTTGAGGCTGACCCTCGGTTCGAGAGAGAAATATGTCCTGGATGAGAAATCAGGCGTCGAACCCAAATATGAGCTGAACGAATGGAAACTGTCGCCTGAAAGGGCCGAGGTATGTAATTGCAACTACTCATACTCCATCCATTAACGCCACAAAGGTACGCATTTTTCTTGAAATATTTAACAAGCAGCCATATAGCAACCCCTAAGCGTCAGAATGCCATTTAAAACGCATCCTGACGCCCAAAAGCTGCATTGAGGAAGACTGATCAGAAACGGTTTAGTTCAGCCTCCGAGGCCGCTTCCCCCTTGTATCTGCTCTTGCGGGGATGCAAACGGTAGGTCAGCGACAGCGATACGCCCCGGCGGTCATAACTCTGCATCTTGTTGACAAACACGCCGTATGTGTCCATCGTCCAGTCATTGTTGGAGGTGTTGAAGATGTCGTTTGCCGCAAGCTTGACGCGGAGAGAGTCGCCGAGGAAAGATTTGCAGACCGAAGCGTCTGCCACGAACCATCCCGCGCCGAACCGGTTTGTGTGGAAATCACCCGACGACTGTCCCCTCAGGTTGACCGTCAGCATAAAGCCATACGGCAACGAGACCACATTGTCAAGGAAATATGACAGAATCGGCTTGTCATATCGGGTATCCCCTATTCCGAGCCATTGCTTGTGGACTCCGGCGGTGACGGATGGAGACCAGCACCCGACCCGGCCTTCCCATACCAGATAGGCATCCAGCGATGTCAGGTCTATGTTTATGGGCTGCAACAGCAACTGAAGCGCGGGAGCCGGATAAAGACGCTTCACAAAACCGTAAGTGTCGAGGCTGCGTTCCACCCCGGCCTGGAGGATGAACCCGTTCCACATCCCTGACAGTTGCAGGCTGTGCATGCGTTCATCACGCAACGAAGGGTTGCCACCCTCGATTTCGTGGCGTCCGACATAGTTCAGGCTTCCTGTGAGCTGGGAATATGGAGGTTTGACGGTCGACAACCTGTAGGAAATCCCTACTTGCGCCCGGTCATTGAAAACATAGCCGAGCGAAATGTCAGGAGTCAGCAGATGGTCGGTGCGGCTCAGCTCTTTCATCTTCATGTTATTCATCCTGAAAACATAATCGACATACTCATATCTGAGTCCGGCCGACAGCGACAGCTTGCCGAAATCACGGCTCCAGGTGGAGAACAGCGACGCCGACACCTGCGAGGCCTCCGTCAGCGAGGAGGGGATATACTCCTCCACCCCGGGGTTGCTCATCCTGTAATCAAGCCGGGAACGGCTGTAAGAATCCTGCGAACCTACAGTCAGCCGTCCGCTCCAGAGCGGCATGGCCAGATAAAGCTTGCCCGCCCATAACGATGATTGCCTGTCCTCGAACGAACGGACATCAGGCGATTCCCCTCCGGGATACAATGTGGACACCTCGTTGTTGCTGTCGGCCAGTTTGCAGTCTCCATCGAAATGCAGACGGTATGCCTCCCCGAATGTCTCATCGTAATACACCGACACGAGATGGCTTCCGGCATTCGTCGTCCGTTCTATCCTGCGGGCCACCGGCGTTTCCCGGTCAATCCACTCCGCGCCGGAGTTTGTCAGCGTCCCATGCTCAGGATTGTAGCGGTAAGATGCTCCCAACGACCTCTCCCCTCCGGCATAATTGAATCCGGCCTTGACCACACCGACCGTTGACGGAGTGCGGTTTGCCTGTGTGGAGCCTACCTCCGCGATTTTCCCGTCGTAAAGCAGGGTGTTGGTGGTCACGCCTCTTATTTCCGTGTCATAATGCCCCACAAGCCCACTGGCAAATATGTCCCACTTCCCGAAACGGTAATTCAGGTCGAGCATATTGTTAGCCGACCAATGGCGGCGCTTCTCCACCATCGCCCTGTCTGTCAGGGAAAGCCCGCTGATGAAGTCGCGACGGGTGGAAATCCTCACCACCGCCCTTGTGTCACCGTCATACATAGCCCCAGGAGCGAGGTCGAGTTCAACCTTCCGTATGTTGTCAGACTGCAGCCTTGACAATTCATCCCCGTCACGCATCGGCCGGCCGTCTATGTAAATCTCCGGCACACCTTTCCCCACCACCGCCACTTCGCCGTCAGAGACGGTTATCATAGGCAACTGGGCCAGCACGTCGGCTGCTGTCCCGACATTCTGGAGTGGCGACCCGGCAATCACAGACACTATCGTGTTGCCCGACAGACGTGTGCCCGGAATGTTTGCCGTGACAACCACCTCCTGCAATTGTCGTGACATGGAATCGGCGGCTTCTTCAGGCCGGGCAGGAGTTTCGGCCCGGCATAACACAAAGTTCAAAAACAGAGAGAGAGTCGTGATGGTAATCCGAATCATAGTGTAATTTGCGGTAATGATTTTTTACCGCAAAATTACATCCCCCAGAACAGTTTTTCCAAAAAAGCGGTCTGACCACACGCTTAGATATACAGCTAATAATCAACTAATTACAGTCTAAGACCCACGAAAATTCCTGACCGGGGGCGGAATACCGTCAGAATACTGACAGGAAAAGGGCGGAATGGGGCATTGACGACGCGGAAATCTTGGCCTTGAGGCGCGACTTACGCTTGTACACCACATCAATGCTCTCACCTATCAGCAACGCGATTGAGCGGTTGGAGAGACGACACGCGAGATAGACCACCAGACGGTATTCATCCGTCTTGATTTCAGGCCACTCCCGGCGTAGCAGTTCCAGCATTCCTCCCTGGCAGTCATTGACACACACCTCCATCTCCGAGAACATCCCCTCATCTCCCTTGAGTTCCTCAATCTGCGCCTTGACCTTCTCGGCGACCGCTTTCCTCTCGGCCTTCGTTCCCTGCGACTCATAATATGTGCCACACAGTTCATCCATCGCACGGAACCGCGTCTCCAGCAGCCCCGACAACTTCGACTCCAGGGAAGAGCAGTCTGACTTGCGTCTGACCACATCCTCCCTCAAAATTGAAGCCTCGGCAACCAGCGCCTCGTTCTGAATCCTCTTGAGGCGCAGACGCTGACGCTGCCACACAATCACCCCGGCGGCGAGAATCAGCAACGCGATTCCGGCAAACAGATACCTTTCGCGCATGCTCCTCTCCTTATATAACTGGAATTCCTTCTCCTTGGCGAGGTACATCGCCGAAAAAACCGACAGACGCCCACCCTCATCGGCTGAGCAGGCGGTCATACGACGCCTGGCGGCATTCACCCGCGCCAGGCTGGCAGCGTCGCGGTGACGGGAATAATATTCCACGGCTATGCCTGATATGGTGTCGGTCGGCGCATAAAGCCCATTTGCCGCCATGGCCTCACTGTAAAGGAGAGCCCAGCGGGCCAACGAGGAGGAATCCCCGAAATCCTCGATTTCAAATGTGTTGAGTTTCTCAAGGGCCGCCACGGCATCCTGCCCCAACAACGATTGTGCCTCGTCAAGCTCGCGCTCGTGACGCGGCACCGAGCAGGTGCAGCCAGTGATTACCGTCAGAAGAAATATGTAAAGAAGGGCTCGCATAAGTATGTCGGTTTAAACGCTTCTGCAAAGATACCACATTCATCTCAAACCGCAATACCCTGCGGCAACTGACACCCTCGCTTAAATCTCCCCGACCACCGCGCCGGAAGCCCCAATTTACCCTTCGGAGTCCCCGAATGAGAGAAAAAAACAGTTTTTTTGAAAAAAAGTGCTGAAAAATTTTGCCAGTTCAAAAATAGTCCCTACCTTTGCACACGTCAAACGACAACAACCACATCAACCGGCTCAGCGGAGCCAACAAATGGTTGAAACAAGATTGTCTTGTGGTGTAATGGTAGCACGTCGGATTCTGGTTCCGCCTGTGGGGGTTCGAATCCCTCCAAGACAACTAAAGCTCCTGATTCTCAGGAGCTTTTTCTTTTTAACGTGTTACCATCAACACCACCACCCACCTTTCACGACAAACTCTTATGAAAAACTACAATTACACCCCCAAGAACATCACAAGCCTCGGCGAGGATGAAGTATTTGTCTTCGGCAGCAACCTGCAGGGATGCCACGCCGGTGGAGCCGCCCGTACAGCCGTCAGACTTTTCGGGGCCAAGATGGGCCAGGGAGTAGGAATGCAGGGGCAATCTTACGCCATACCGACAATGCAGGGAGGCGTGGAGACGATAAAGCCTTACGTCGACGACTTCATAGAGCTGGCCCGCGAATGGGACCAGACCACATTCTACGTCACACGCGTCGGCTGCGGAATCGCCGGCTTCTCCGACGAGGAAATCGCGCCCCTGTTTGACAAGGCCCTCGACCTTTACAATGTGAGGCTTCCGGAGTCATTCGTGAAAATCATCCTCAACCTACGGAAAGCCCGGGAATCAAGATAAGCACCGTTTTCAGCCCTACACAACTTATTTCCGTCCAACATACCCGCATACCCGTTATTTAGCCCAAACATACCCGACCGCGCATCAGCCGCCGGCACCATACAAAAAAACAGCTTCGCCCCGGAGACGTCGAAACACGCTTTCCGGGGCGAAGAGGCTGTTGCCGCAGGGTGTGGCAAGGCAATAATGCGGTTATTCCTTGTTCTCGACGGGGAGGGCGCGGGAGAACACTTCGCGGAAGGAGACGATTGTCTCTGTGCGCAGCATACCCATCGGCTGGAGCTTGTCGTGGATGAGATGGAGGAGGTGCTCGTTGTCGCGGGCGTAGAGCTTAACGAGCATATCATACTGGCCTGTGGTGAAATGCACTTCGGTCACTTCAGGCACGGTGCGGAGCTTTTCGATGATTTCGTCGAACGAAGCGGCTTCCTTGAGATAGATTCCGACAAAAGCGCATGTGTCATATCCCAGAGTGGTGGGCTTGATGAGCGCGCGCGATCCTTCAAGGATGTTGGTCGCCTGAAGCTTGGCGATACGCTGATGAATCGCAGCACCGCTGACGCCACACTCACGGGCGATTTCGAGGAAAGGCTTCCTTCCGTTGTCTACCAGCATCTGGAGGATTTTGGTGTCCAGCTTGTCAATTTGTAATCGGGCCATGGTAATTATCGGTTAAGTTTAAATATTCCGGTGGGTAGCTCAACACGGCTGAATCTTAGGAAGAATTTTGTTTCCGCTTAATACTCTCAACCGCATTTCGACACAAATTTAGCAATAAACATTTTAAATCCCAAATTTATTTCGCGTGATTTTTTAGTTAGCGCTCCCTTTTTTAGATTCAATTGAAAAAAAATCAGTACATTTGTAGTGTTATATGAATTTGCCCGAATATGGAAATCATACTTCAAAAGATTAACAACACAGCCGATATCCCGTTTGAAATCAAAGACTTATACCACGGTGCATTCCCCGAGGAGGAGCGTCGCGAATGGTCTGACATCATCCGCCGGATAGAAACCGGAGACCCCATATTTAATTTTTATGTTTTACAACATAATTCGGAAACGATAGGATTTATAACCTTGTGGAACCTTCCGGGAGCCCTCTATTGCGAGCATTTCGCCGTCTCACACAGCTGCCGGAACAAGGGTTACGGGGCCGAAGTCGTGAAGAAGGTGATTGCCATGGCCGGCTCGCGTCCGCTCGTCCTCGAGGTGGAGCTACCGGGCTCATCAGACTTCGCCGATTCCCGGATTTCATTCTACAAAAGGTGTGGGATGGAGCCGCTTGAGGATTTCCCCTACTGGCAGCCGCCCTACCGTCAGGGACTCCCGGAAGTTGCGATGATGCTAATGTCTTCATCACCCCTCCCCGACCCCACCGCCTTCGCGATGATACTCCACACCATTGTCTACAACCAGTGATGACGCGCCGGCTTCCGTTTCTTGGCGCCGCCGCCATCGCGGTGACGCTGTGCGGGTGTGGCGACAGCGGAAAGGAGGTCGCTCCAAAGCAACCTCCTGTCGTGGTAGTATCGATTCCAACGCTGCAATATTTCGTGGAGGGAATCGGGGGCGACAAGGTAAGCGTGGAGTGCCTCGCCCCCGCCTCGGCCGACCCCGAGACCTTCGAGCCTTCGATGGCACAGCTGCGCAAGGCCTCCGGAGCCGGGCTGCTGCTGACCGTCGGACTGCTTCCATTCGAAGAGAAGGTGTCTGAGGCCATCCACGCCTCCAACCCGGACATCAGAATCACACGTCTTGACAGCTCAATAGACCTGATTGAAGGCACCCATGACCACGGTGACGGTCACGACCACGAATCACACGGCGATGGCCCCAACGGCGGCTACGACCCGCACATATGGACATCCCTGCGCAACGCCCGCGTGATGGCGCGCACCACCTACCGGGCGCTTGCGGCGGTTTCCCCCGCCGACAGCCTCTACTTCAAGGCGCGACTCGACTCCATCGACCACCGCCTTGACTCCATCGACCGTGAAATCTCAATCCGGCTCGCCCCGTCGCGAGGGAAGACCATACTCGTATGGCACCCGTCGCTCAGCTATTTCGCCCGTGACTACGGCCTGCGCCAGCTGGCAGTCGGGAACGAGCACAAGGAATCATCCATCACCGGACTCCGGGAACGCCTCGACCTGGCCCGGCGCGAGAAGCCTCTGGTGTTTTTCTATCAGAGGGAATATGACAGCAGACAGTCGGAAGCTATAACCGACGCCACCGGACTCAGGCCTGTGACCATCGCCCCATTGTCACCCGACATCGAGGAAGCCGTCACAAGAGCCGCCTCCTCGCTTGCTACGGCAAACGACGCCTCTTCATCAACCAAACAGCCCCGCAAATGAAACCATTCTCCACCATATCCCCCATCCCCGCCACCCCGGAGAGGGAACACGGCGCACCCGCCATCCGGCTGTCAGAGGTCGGCATGCGGTGGGAACGCCGCGATATACTGTCGGATGTTGACCTGACAGTGAACCGGGGAGATTTCATCGCCATAACAGGCCCCAACGGAGGTGGGAAAACCACCCTCCTGCGAATTATCCTGAAGCTCCTGAAACCCACGTCAGGCCGCGTGGAATACCTCACTCCCGAGGGGGAGGTTTCAGACAAGCTCCCTATCGGCTACCTCCCCCAGAAGAATATGATTGATTCCCGCTTCCCGATTACCGTCGAGGAGGTGGTGGCCTCCGGGCTGCTATCAGAGAAGAATGTCTCACGCGAGACACTGAAACAACGCGTCGGCGAGACCCTCGGCCTGGTTGACCTGACCCAACACGCCCGTCAGACCATCGGCAACCTCTCAGGCGGACAGCTCCAGAGGGCGTTGCTCGGACGCGCACTGATTTCCAACCCCTCCATCCTCATCCTTGACGAACCTCTCAGCTACATTGACAAGCGTTTCGAGGGGAGACTCTACGACATGCTGAAATCCCTCCCCCTATCCACCACCATCCTGCTCGTGTCCCACGAGATGAGCGTGATTTCAGGAATGGCCACCCGCCACGTCATCGTAGACCACACGATACACGAGTGTACCTCCCATCATCACTTCATCCCCTCCCCCTGCCCCTGACGGAACCCATACCCGACATACGCAACAGACAGCGCCCCCTTGGCAAATTTGCCAAGGGGGCGCTGTCTGTTGCGGGTCTTTCAATCACCCGCCGAATCACTTGGCCTTGCCAAGCACCTTGCGGTCAACCACGGCGGGGAACTTCTTGTCAAGCTCCTCAAGCCACTGCGAGAGAAGATAATCCTGGTAATCGGTGATTACAACGCCTCTGACGTCGGCTGCCTCTTCAGGCTGGTCGATCATTTTCGGCTGGTATGACTCATAAGCCTTCCAGCGGCCCTGCGGCGCAGGTTTCTCACCGCCGAAGCCGAGATAGTCAGTGATGGCGTTCTCTCCCTTGGCGGCCAGCACGCGCTCCACCTTCACATCCTTGCCGAACTTCTTCTTGAGAGCAACGGCCACGGAGTCGGCAGCCACCGGATTCTCCTTGAGGTAATTGTTCACCTCAGCCAGGAGGGAGTCAGAGTCGGCGAAGATGATGCGCGACTTGAACCTGGGGCTGTCCCAACGGTAGTTGTCCTTGTTCGCCTGGAAGTAAGCCTCCAGACCTTCCTGGTCAGACTTCGCCTTCGACCACACATTGCGGTCCTGAATCTCGAACATCAGCATACCGTCGCGATATTCGTTGACGAGGTTGCGGTATGAGGGCTCCTCGGTCATGAGGTTGCGCTGCTTGGTCTCGATGACGGAAGCGTCAAGATAGCGGCCAACAGCCTCCTCAAGCTGAGCGACCTGCTGGGCGGCATCCCCGGCGAATCCGTTGGGGAGCTCCCGGGCCATCACCTCAGAGAGGGGGAGCTTCTCTTTACCGATACGGGCAACCACCACGTCGGAAGCCTGGAGCGAGGCAAGCATCACGGAGTCAACCCCGCCGGCAGCCTCAATCCGGCTCTTTATCTTGTCAAGGTTCTTGGTCTCTATTTTCGCGCCATACTCCTTCTTGAGCTGGGCGAGACGACGCTTTGCGGGAAGCTGGCCACGCTCATCGCGGGAAATCACATTGGCGATGGCAGACTTCGCCTGCTCGAACGACTCGATGCCCTTTCCTGAAAGTCGCTTGATGATATGATAGCCGTAAGCAGTCTCGAACGGTTCAGAGATTTCATTGTCAGCCAGCGAGAAGGCGACCTCCTCGAACTGGGGCACCATCTGCCCTGCGCCGAACCAGGGGAGCTTGCCGCCCTGCGAGGCCGAACCGGGGTCTTCAGACTCCTCGGCGGCAACAGCCTCGAAGCTCGCGCCATTGGAGACAAGGGTGTAAAGCGAATCGATGTAATGCTTCTGGGCCTGCGCCTCCTCGGGAGACTTGCCACGGGTCAGTCGGAGGATATGCTCGACAAGCACCTGTCCGCGGGCCGGACGGCGGTCGTTGACCTTTACTATATGGTATCCGACCGGAGAGGCAATCACCCCCGAATGGCCGCCGACAGCCACAGTGTAGGCCGCATCCTCGAAAGCGGCGGGGAAACGGTTGGCCATGATATAACCCATACGGCCCCCGTTGCGGGCCGAGTTGGTGTCGCCCGAGTAACGAACGGCGAGGGAGTCGAAGCTCTCTCCTGCCTCGATGCAGGTCAGCAGCGAGTCCATGAGCGCCTTTTTCTGCTCCATCGTCTTGCCGGGGGACTGGAAGAACACCATTATGTGGCTGACATCCACCTCCTCCTTCATCCTCTCATACTGGGCGGCAAGGATGCTGTCTTCTACAGCCTTGTCAACCATATAAGGCGCGGCAAGGTCGCGGCGGTATGTGTCAAACTCCTTTTCAAACGCCGGAGTCTTGTCAAGCCCCATCTCCTCGGCGGCCGCCACCTTCTGGCGGTAAGGGATGAAGAGCTTCAGATACTCCTCTATATCCTGCGGGGTTGACTGCTGGGCGTTGTTTTTGTGATAAAGATATTCAAATTCACTGAGAGTCACCGGCTTGCCTCCGACTGTCATCAGCACGGGATCTGCCGAACCTTTGGCCTGGGCCAGAATGGCCGACCCCAGGATGACTGACAGCGATATGAGTCCTTTTTTCATCTTGAAACGGATAAATTGATGGTTTAGGCTAATGTAAGGGGCGCGTCCCCCTGTCGGAAGACGCTATCTGATTAACGGCCACGACACAGTTTTATTATGAAAACCTAATATTTTTATGTGAAAATTTCGTAACTTTGCGGCTATGTTATTTGAAGACTTTGATTTGAGCGACGACCTGCTCGACGCGCTTTACGCGATGCACTTCGAGGAATGCACACCGATACAGGAACAGGCAATCCCCGTGGTGCTCGACCGTCGCGACCTTATAGCCATAGCCCAGACCGGCACCGGCAAGACCGCCGCCTACCTCCTCCCCGTCATCGACCTCCTGGCCGAGCTGCCCGAGGCCGACGGTTTCGTCAACTGCATAGTGATGGCCCCCACCCGCGAGCTCGCCCAGCAGATCGAGCGCCAGATGGACGGCTTCAGCTATTACCTCCCCCTGTCGAGCATCGCCGTCTACGGCGGCACCGACGGGGCAGGCTTCGCCCGCCAGCAGAAAGGGATGAAAGCCGGGGCTGACGTCGTAATCGCCACCCCCGGACGCCTCCAGGCCCTCCTGCAGATGGGAGGCATAGACCTCTCGAAGGTGAAATATTTCGTCCTCGACGAGGCCGACCGCATGCTCGACATGGGCTTCTACGACGACATCATGGCCATCGCCAAGCTCCTCCCCAAAGAGCGCCAGACCCTCCTCTTCTCCGCCACGATGCCCCCCAAGATCCGCAAGCTCGCCCAGTCGATACTCAACGACCCCGTCGAGGTAAAAATCGCCCCCTCCCGCCCGGTCGAGAAAATCAAGCAGTCGGCAATCTACTGCTATGAGGATGACAAACAGCGAATACTCACCGACATACTGAAAAAACGCCGTGGAGAACGCGTGATAGTCTTCGCCGCGTCGAAACATGGCGTGCGCGACCTCTCCCGCGACCTCAGGCGCAGCGGAATCAAAGCCGCCGAAATCCACTCAGACCTTGACCAGCAGCAGCGCGAGGAGACAATACGCGGTTTCCGCAGCGGCCGCATAGAGGTAATCGTGGCAACCGACCTCCTCGCCCGAGGCATCGACATCGACGAGGTCATGCTCGTGGTAAACTACGACGTGCCCCGCGAGCCGGAAGACTACGTTCACCGCGTAGGCCGTACCGCCCGCGCCAACGCCGACGGTGAAGCGGTCACCCTCGTGGGCCCGCGCGACCGCCGCGCCTTCTCCCGCGTGGAGTCGACCCTCAAGATAAAAATCGCGGCCGAGAACCGTCCCGCCTCCTCCCCCCGCCCGGCGTCAGACCGCCCGACCCGCTCCGGCGACCGCAACAAGCCCCGCCGGAACAACAACAACAACAACAACAACAACAACAACAACAACAATTCCGGCAACGCCCCCTCCAGCGGCAATGACAACAAACCCGGCGGTAACAGAAACCGACAGGGGAAACGCCGCAACTACGGGAAGCCCCGTGGCAAATCCGACGGCAATTCTCCGGAATGACACAAATGACACAATAGTGTGTCTGAAACCAAACACGTCTGACCGCCCACAATGGCAGCCAGGCGTTTTTTATTCACCTTTTTGGAAGATTTTAATAATTAGCCAAGGGGGTTTAAACTTTTTTTCGTAATTTTGTGGCGATTTTGGCTTAATAGAACTTTAACGTCAAGATTTAAGTGTCCCTCCCTTTGGCATCATTTTTCTGATAAAATATAGTATTTATATAAATCCAAGGTATGAAGAAAAAAATCATGATCGGACTGCTTGGCGCAGCCGGAGGCCTCGGGCTGACAAGCTCGCTGGTATCCTGCGACGACTACCGTCCGACAACCGACATGGACGGCAAGCTCCTTGTTTCGGTGGGCCTCGACACCGATGTCGTGGCATCCGCCTCAAACAAGCAGGCCTCGCCCCAGTCCCGCGCCGAAGCGCAGTCGGTTTCAGCTTCCGACCTGTCGCTGAAACTCACATCTGAGTCTGGCTCCTACGCCCGTGAATGGGCCTCAGCCGCCGAATTCAGCGACCCAGTCACTGTCCCTGTGGGGAAGTACACCCTCGAAGCCTGGTATGGCTCACTTGAAGATGAGGGATTCGAGAAACCCTATTATTACGGCAGCTCGTCACTGACAGTGGAAGAGAACCGCACCACCCCCGTCAGCGTCACCGCCTCACTGGCCAACTCGATGGTAAGGGTGGAGATGTCTGACATGTTCCGCGACTACTTCGCATCCTACTCGCTGACCCTCCGTTCCGAGCTTGGCAACGAAATAGCATACGCCGACGGTGAGACCCGCTCGGTCTACCTCGCCCCCGGCCAGGTCACCGCATCCATCACCATCACAAAACAGAACGGCACCACCGCCACACTTGAGCCGAAAAGCTTCACAGCGGAGGCACGCCACAGCTATCTGCTCAAATTCGACATCAACGGCGGCGAGGCCGGCGACGGATTCCTCGTGCTGACCTACGACGACATGACCAATATGGAGAATGTCGAGATTGACCTCAGCGACGCCATCCTCAACGCTCCCGCCCCCCGCCTCAACGCCGAAGGCTTCAACTCGGGAGAATCCTGGACCATCATGCAGGGTCAGCCCTCAGAGAAGAACGCCAGGGTGACCGCCATGGCCCAGGCCGGACTCGACGGACTCATCCTGACCACCTCCTCATCTTATCTCGAATCGCAGGGATGGCCCAAGGAAATCGACCTCGTGGGCGGCGACGCATCGACCATCGCCATGATGAAGGGCCTCGGCCTGAAGGTACTCGGCGCCACAGCCTCCGCCAAGATGGCCCTGGTGGACTTCACCGACCTCCTTTCAAACATCGCATACCTCGCCGGAGGCGACAACCTCTCGACCTTCACCCTGCAGGTGCGTGACCGCAACTCACGCGTGGCCGAGACTCCCGTCAGCTTCTCGGTGGAGGCCGTCACCACCACCCTCTCGGTGGCCTCGGTAAGCCCCATCTATGAGTGGGACAACACCCTCACCTTCGACATCGAGACCAACGCCACCTCCGTTGACGGGCTGATCCTCCAGGCCAGGAACGACCGCAACACCTGGGACAACTGCCCCATCACCTCCTGCCAGGTTGTGTCACGCGCCAACAACACCTACCGCGTGGTGGCCACCGTCCCCTCCTCGGCCGACGACCTCACCATGCGCCTCACCCTCGGCAACCTCAAGGTTGACTTCACCGTCACCCACGAGCCAAGCCCCTACTCGCTGACCGCCGTCGAGAATGGTATCTACGGCTGGCAGGCAGCCCTCGACCTCCGCTACAAAGCCGGAGCGACAGGCGCGAAACGCCGCTCGGCCTCCCGCTCGGCCGAAGTGCCCGAGAATGTCACCTTCGAGATTTCTGCCGACAACGGCCAGACCTGGACAGCAGCAACCGCCACCAAGCTCGCCGACAACCGCTTCCTCGTGAAGGGCCTCACCGGAGGCAAGACCTACCAGGTACGCGCCACCTGTGACGGTCTTCTTTCAAGCATCTACACCTTCACCACCGAAACCGGAGCGCAGCTCGAAAACTCCAATATGGAAACCTGGTCGCGCACCGACGGAGCGACAAAATACTGGTGGATAGAATACCCCGGAGCATCCGCGACTTCTGCCGTATGGGGCACAATGAACCAGCTCACTACATCTGAGGGTGGCAGCAACGAGTCCAATACCAGTTCAAAAAGAGACGGAATGTCTTATTGCGCTTTTTCAGGGACACGTCAGGAAACAGGAAGCGTCCATGGAGGCACTTCTGCCGCAATAATAGAGACCGTCGGCTGGGGAAAAGGCAATGCCGCTCAAGCATTTTGGACAAATTCCAAGCATGTCACAGTCGGTCAGCTTTATCTTGGAGCCTATAATTCCTCGACACAGTCACCTGACTATGGCATCGTCTACGGCCATCGCCCCAAGAACATCGAATTCTGGTACAAATACCGCGCGAAAAACTCTGCAGATTTCGGCCAAGCTTTCGTAAAGGTGCTTGATGCATCCGGCGCTGTACTTGCAGAAAAAACGTTGAACCTTCCCGCAACAGGAGAGTATAAGCAAATGAACCTTGACCTTTCAGATGCGTATGCGGTACCAGGCAATGCCGGTGTTACTTTGCAGCTTGGATTCCTGTCAAGCGGTTATGAAGGCGTGGAGAGTCAAAACAATAAAAACTGGCTTGACCAGCCCGCGTTTACAAAAAAAGACGGACGTTACACCGGTTCATCGCTCTATATCGATGACATCAAACTCAACTATTAATCAACACGCCAACCCATAAAATATGAAAACCAAGATATTTTCCATCCTACTTTCAGCTGCCGCAATGGCCGGGTTCTCGGCGTGCGACACCTGGAATCCGGATCCGGCGGTAAATGGTCGTGGCCAGCTCAGCACCGCAAACCTCGGAGTCGAGGTTGACGGCGCCGAAACCGACGTCAACGACAACGCCGGCGCAAAGCCCGCAGCCGTCAAGGCGAAGGCTCCCGCATCCCGCGCCACCGTCGACCTTTCAAACTTCATCGTAACCGTTGAAGACAAGAACGGACAGCAGGTGAGCCGCTGGACTTACACCACAATGCCCGAACTCCCCACTTTCGCCGTCGGAGACTACACCGTCATCGTGCGTTCCCACGAAGTGGAACCCGCCGCATGGAACGCCCCCTACTTCGAAGGCTCGCAGGCTTTCTCCATCGTGGCCGACAAGGTAACCGAAGTGCAGACCGTGGTCTGCACCCTGGCCAACATCCGCGTGTCTGTCAACTTCTCCGAGAAACTCATCGCCGCCCTCGACAACCCCGCCGAGGCGACCGTGAAGATTACCTCCGAGGGCAACAACTCGCTGACATTCACCCCCTCCGAGACCCGTTCTGGTTATTTCGCGGCTCTCAAAGACCTCGAAACCCTCCGTCTCGACTTCTCCGCCTCGATCATGGGCCACACCGAGACCTTCACCAAGACCCTTGACAATGTGGCCAAAGGTCAGCACCGCAAAATCACCCTCAGCCTCTCCGGCAACGAGACTCTTCCTCCCGAAGAGCTCGGCACCATCATCAACGACGGCCAGAGCATCATCGTGGACTCCTCAGTAATCGAGGATGAGCCTATCGAGAGCGACTATGACTGGTATGAGGACAACCTCGACAACACCGGCCGTCCCGGCGACGAGGATTTCGATGAAGGTGAGGAACCCGGCCCCGGCCCTGTAGATCCCGGTCCCGACGAGCCCCAGCCCTCCGACTGGTCGATTGAATTCCTCCCGGGAGCTGACATCAAAGACCTCCCCTCTCCCTATATTATCGACGACATCGTTTCCAACGGATTGCAGGTAAGCATCACACTCAAATCAACCAACGGTTTCTCGAAACTGATGGTTGACATCGATTCTGACATGCTCACCGACGACTTCCTGATGCCGGTAGGTCTCGTGGCCCACTTCGACCTCGCCAATCCCCCGACATTCGTATATGACGGCGAGACCAAAGACACCACCGAAGGTCTCAAGGGACTTGGACTCCCTGTAGGCAGCGAAGTAACCGGCGATGGCATCACTGAGATTCCATTCGACATCACCCAGTTTATGCCGCTGATTTTCCAGGCAGGCGACCACAATTTCCGCATCACAGTCACAGACAAGGAGAACAACTCCAAGTCTATGACCCTGTATATGCACAAGAATTAAAGAAAGGAGGATAAAGCAATGAAAAAACATCTTATTTTCGGAGCCTCTCTCCTTGGGATTGCAGCGCTTTCCGCCTGCTCCGACAGCTTCCGTCCGGCTGAGGACGGTGACGGCGAAGGGCGCCTGATGCTCAAGGCCACTGTCAACTCCGACGTTGTGGTCAAGACCCGCGCCGGCCAGACCAATGACGAGCTCGCCAAGAACACCCTCATCTGGATTTCCAACGCCTCCGGAGCGGTCAAGAAGTACAACGGCATCGATGAAGTGCCAACGACAGGCATCAAACTCCTCTCAGGCCATTACATCGCCGAAGCCTGGGCAGGCGACTCAGTGTCGGCCTCCTGGGACGACCGCTACTTCACCGGCCGCGAGGAGTTCGACATCACCAAAGGTTCGGCCGTGCAGGTCAACATCAACTGCAAGATAGCCAACACCCTCGTCTCCGTAGAATATGAGGAGGCAGTCTGCAATCTGCTGACCGACATCACCATGGAGGTAGGTCACGACAAATCGACCGGTACACGCGACGGTTTGCTGACATTCACCCAGGAGAAGGTAGACCAGCAGGCCAAGGCCTACTATATGACCAACTCCCGCTCGAAAGACCTGATTTACACCCTGCGTGGCACCCTCGCCTCCAACGGCCAGGCGTTTGAATACACCGGCAAGCTTGAGGATGTCGCCCGCGCCACCGAGTATCACCTCATCGTCAAGCATACCGACCAGGAGGAGGAGCAGATTGGTGGAGCCTGGATTACAATCGAGGTGGACGAGAGCGAAATCGAGGTGGAGGACACCTTCGAAATCACCACTCCCCCCTCCATCTCAGGCATCGGTTTCGAGATTTCCGACCCTGTCGCAGGCATGGTAGGTGAGCTGCCCCGCCGCTCACTCTGGATTACCGCCGCGACCGGACTTTCATCGGTAGAAGTCAAGAGCCCGGCATTCGCCACCATCACAGATCTCGGAGGTGATGATTTCGAGCTGCTCGGTATGAGCGACCGCGTGAAGACCATCCTGGAGGCCGCAGGTATCAACTTCGCCTACAGCATCCACGAAGACACCGGTTTCTCAGAGCTGAAACTCACTTTCGAGAAAGAGTTCCTCAACTCCCTCCCCGAGGGTGACTATCCGGTATCGCTGACCACCACCGACGCCAATGGCCGCACCACCAACGCGACATTGCGTGTGATGCCCACCAACGCCAAAGTAATGATACAGGATGTCGACCCCGACGCCCTGACCATCACCTCCCGTTCGGCAGTCATCTCAGGTAACATCCTCCGCGACGATGCTGCAAACCCCGGCATCATGTACCGCAAGAAAGGCACCCAGCAGTGGACAAAAGTTGCCGCGGAGGTCACCGAAGGCAACAGCTACACCGTAGATCTCACCGGCCTTGAACCCGCTACCACATATGAGGTAGCCGCTTATTGCGACGGCTTCGAGTCAACCGCCATCCAGCAGTTCACCACTGAAGGCGAGCCCCAGCTTCCCAACGCAAGCTTCGAGGATTGGAGCACCTACTCAGACAAGGCCGCGATGCCCTCCGCCGACCCCAACAACTTCTTCTGGGACAGCGGTAACCACGGTTCCCAGAAGATGGGCAAGGATATCACCGTGCAGGCAACAGACCTTTACCACAGTGGTAACTCCTCCATCAAGCTCTGCAGCCAGTTCGTAGGAGTCGGCGCTATCGGCAAATTCGCAGCAGGCAATGTGTTCATCGGCAAATATCTCAACACCGAAGGCCTCTCAGACGGTGTGCTTGGCTGGGGACGCAGCTTCACCGCCCGTCCCAAGGCACTGCGTGTATGGGTGAAATATATTCCGGCAACCGTTACTCATGCAGACAAGGCAAACACCGACGGAATTGTCAAAGGTGATATGGACAAGGGTATCGTGTATATCGCCCTGGTGGATGGCACCAAGACATCCTACAACGGCGATCCCTGGCCGGTAGTAATCAAAACCGCCGACAAGACCACCCTCTTCAATCAGGATAAGCCCCAGGTAATCGCCTACGGAGAGAAAGTCTTCACCGAAGCTACCCCCGGAGAAGGCCTTATCGAGGTGGTAATCCCCATCGACTACAAGCGCACAGATGTACGTCCGTCGAACATCGTGATGGTGGCATCCGCCTCCAAGATGGGAGACTACTTCACCGGCGGCCCCTCGGTAATGTACCTCGATGATGTAGAGCTTATCTACGAATAATCCCGTAATCCCGGAAGACTTCAGGCAGATTCCATTCTGCCTATAATCTACTTCTAATCTGATAATCGCTTCGCGATACTCGCCCCGATAACATTCGGGCCAGTATCACGAAGCGATTCCTATATACCCCCGCATCTCACAAAGGGGGTCGCTACGCTCCCCCTAAGTCTCACGCAGATTCCGCCGATTCCGCAGAACACGCCGATTTCAAGGATTCAAAGGATTGGGGGTCGCTACGCTCCCCCGAGACTCCCAAAGATTCCACTGATTCCACTGATTCCACTGATTTTACTGATTGTACAGATTTTACAGATTTTACAGATTCTACAGATTCTTATGATGCAATAGGATTACACAAATTACGAAGAATTATACAGATAAAATAAACAGGGTAAATGTAAGAGGAAATAGGAAGAATCGAAAATGACAGACAGAAAGAAACAGATGGATGGAGAAGATGGAAGAGAAGTAGTGAGAGGAAGTTTGAGGTATAGTTGTGAGGGGTAATTTGAGAGGTAGTTGTGAGAGATAGAGAGATAGTTTGAGAGGTAAAAATGGTTGAGGGGTTGTGAAGGGAAGGTGGGAGCCGGATGGCGGGCGCATTGTGAAAATCGGGAGGGGACGGGGG
>CAMWVQ010000039.1 GCA_947177635.1 uncultured Porphyromonadaceae bacterium
AGCCAGCACTGAGGCGACGTAAGTATTGGCGGCGACAATCACCTCGTCGCCGGGCTTCATGACACCCATCGCCACATATCCCCTCAGAATCAGGCGCAGCGCGTCAAGGCCGTTGCTTAACCCCACGGCGAAATCCGCCCCTGAATGACGGGCGAGTTTTTCCTCGAACGCCGACACCTCCTCCCCGCCGACATACCGGCCCGACAGTATCACACCGTCAACCCTCTCGCGGATTTCATCCATGAAAGGGCGGTTGACCCCAGCGAGATCGAGGAATGGATAGCGACGTGTCATTCCGCTGTCTGGGAGAGCGCCAGCAGATACTGGCCGTAATCAGTGTTCAGCATCCCCATGGCGAGCTTGCGCAGCCGGGCCGCGTCGATGAATCCCCTGCGGAAGGCCACCTCCTCAAGAGCCGCCACATAGAATCCCTGGCGCTTCTGTATCGCCTGGATGAAGTTGGAGGCTTCCATCAGCGAGTCAACCGTGCCGGTGTCGAGCCATGCGAACCCTCGGCCGAAACACTTCACATTGAGTTTCCCCCGGTTGAGGTACTCTTCGTTGACCGAGGTGATTTCAAGCTCTCCACGCGGCGAGGGCTTGACCGCCGCGGCCACATCCACGACATTGCCGGGGTAGAAGTAGAGGCCCACCACCGCCTTGTCGCTTTCAGGCTGGCGGGGTTTCTCCACGATCTTGGTTGCCCGGCCGTCAGGCCCGATGGTGACAACCCCGTAACGCTGCGGGTCTTTCACCGGATAGGCAAACACCGTGGCCTCCCCTTTCTTCTCGGCCGTGGCGAGCGCGTCATTCAACATCGCCGTGAAACCCTGGCCGTAGAAGATATTGTCGCCAAGCACCAGACAGGCGCTGTCGCCGGCCAGGAACTCCCGGCCGATGATGAACGCCTGGGCGAGCCCTTCGGGACGGGGTTGCTCGGCATATGAGAATTTCACGCCGATTTCCTCACCGGTGCCGAGAAGACGCTTGAACGCCGGGAGGTCGGCGGGAGTGGAGATAATCAGGATTTCCTTAATGCCCGCGAGCATCAGCACCGAGATTGGATAATATATCATCGGTTTGTCGCAGACGGGAATCAGCTGCTTTGAAATCGCGCGGGTGATGGGATGGAGCCGGGTGCCTGAGCCTCCGGCCAGCACTATTCCTTTCATAGTCCTGGTGTTTCGTGTTGTGTGGATTGGTCTGTTGTTATGCAGTGGGGAGCAGCCCGCGTTTTTCAGCGGTTGCCGTAAAGCTGCTCGTAGAACTTCTGGTAATCACCCGAGGAGACAGACTCTATCCACTCGCGGTTGTCGAGGTTCCACTTCACAGTCTTCTGGATTCCTTCGGTGAAAGATGTCTCGGGATACCACCCAAGCTCTGTGGCGATTTTCTCGGGGTCGATTGCGTAACGCATATCGTGGCCGGGGCGGTCTGACACATAGCTGATAAGCTCCTCGTTGATTTCCTCTACCGGAATCGACAGAAGTTTGCGGTACTCGGGATTATCCTCCATCAGCTTGCGCACCATGGCGATAATCTGTTTTACGATGGAGATGTTCTGCTCCTCGTTGAAACCGCCGATATTGTAGACCTCGCCGATGCGGCCATTGCGCAACACCATGTCGATGCCCTTGCAGTGGTCTTCGACATAGAGCCAGTCGCGGACATTCTCCCCCTTGCCGTAGACGGGGAGCTTCTTCCCCTCAAGGATATTCTTGATGACCAGGGGGATGAGCTTCTCAGGGAAATGGTAAGGGCCGTAATTGTTGCTGCAGCGGGTGATGGTCACAGGCAGCCCGTAGGTCTCGTGGTAGGCCATCACGAGCATGTCGGCGGCAGTCTTCGAGACGGAATATGGCGAACGGGGAGCCAGCGGGGTATCCTCGGTGAAGAAAGCGGGGCCGAAAGTCTGGAGGTTGTCGCGCCCTTTGACCACCTTCGCCACAGCGTCGGTCAGCACCAGGGGAGTCGGGTCTCCCTCGGCCCTCGCCAGGGAACCATAAACCTCGTCGGTGGAAATCTGGTGGAATTTCTTCCCTTCGCGATACCTGGGAGCCTCGCCGGGCTTCCCGGGTATGAGCCAGGCCTCACGGGCGGCATTGAGCAACGCCTGAGTGCCCAATATGTTGGTCTCAAGGAAAAGACGGGGATTGGATATGGAGCGGTCGACATGGCTCTCGGCTGCGAAATTCACGACATAGTCAGGGTCGAAATCAGCCATCAGCTTTGACACGAGCTCGGAATCTCCTATGTCCCCTTTGACGAACTCGACGTTTGGCAATTCAAGTTCATCCTTGATTGTCAAGAGGTTGCCAGCGTATGTCAGCGCGTCGAGCACAAGAATCCCGACGTTGCTTCCATGCTCCTTCAAAAGATATTTCACAAAGTTGGAACCGATGAAGCCGGCTCCTCCAGTGACGAGATATTTCTTCATTTCCTAAGGGATAATCAATTATGCTGCAAAGATAACAAATTTCAGCGACTTATTTCTTCGCCCGGCAATAAAAAAGTCAGGCAGAGTGCCCCTCGGTTTCCCGGAAGGCATCCCCGCCTGACGTATCACACAAACCGTATAGCTACGGCGATTTCACTTTTTACCTGACAGACACCTTGGCGGCAGATCCGTCAGAGTACTTGATCACATATACCCCCGATACGGCATTGTCAAGAGTCACGGGCTGACCGGTGACGGTGTATGCGGCCACGGGGACATTCCCGGAAGCCCTGTCCTCCTCGACACCCTCAACGCCGGCGGTCTCGGAGATGGCGAAGACTTTCTTCACGCCGGGGCCCGAGACAGTCAGGGTTCCCTCGGCAACCACATCGGCGTCGTTGTGGGCAACGACCAGCTTGCATTCGCCATAACGGCCGGATACAGTGGCGGTAACTCCGGCAGGCGAGTCAACTGTGAGAGAAGCCCCGTCATGGTAGCTGTCGAGAAGCACCTCCACGGGGGTGCCGTTTGAAGGAACCTCGATTTCCGACACGGCAGACTCAAGCCAGGGATGATATGCAGCCAGGTTGATGGCGAACGCGTTGTGACACATACCGTACTCACTCTCATAACGGTATAGGGGTGAGTAGCTGCGGCGGTACTCGGTGGCGCCGTCGAGTTTGAGGAGCTTGTCAAGCCAGGCTATAACATTCCCGTGGGAGAATGGAACCATCGACTGCATGGGGGCGAAATAATCCACATGCTCCGGGTCGTGGAAACCGGAGACACGGAGCATACAGTTGTTGTCGCCGGGATTGATTACCACAGGAGTCTCGAAATCGAAGACAACAGTGAGGTAATCCTGCACGCCTCCTTCTGAAATCAGGACATCATCATATTTGCAGATAGCTGTCGCGAGCGGGGCGTCTGTCATCGGCACATTGGAATCGTCGAGGGGGATTATCTCCAGCTTGAATTCCGCGCCTTCCTTTATCTGGCCTTTGGCGAGGAGATGCGCCCCGTCGATTACCATGGGAGCGCTCCCGGGGATAAGCATGTTCATAATGGCGTCGACATAGACATGGTCACTTTCGGCAGCATCCTCGATGTCGCCGTTCATCGCATCATTGAGCCAATAAGCGTCGCAGTTGCTGTCGTAGCCGAAGATGGGTGTGGAGGGCTGACCGAAATCAGCCTCGGCTGCGACAAATCCCAATCCGTGGATGTCACTGTTGAAAGGGAGCAGGCCGAAATCAAGCAGAGCTGTCTCCCCTGTCCCTAAATTCACCATACGCTCGGGCTTGCCGCCGGCCTGGAAGTAGTTGTAAGGAGCCTGGTATGTAGCGTCGGAAGCTCCGGGGGCGGAGGCATGCAGACGGGGCGCGTAGAACCAGTTGTTACGCGTCGAGGCCTCAGAGGAGTAGTCAGGAACATATGTGACGGTGAGGTTGTCATCGTCAGAGGTCACCCAATCGGCTGTGATGGGATCGCAGTATTCCCACTGGAAAGTCGCGCCCTCGGCATACGACATGTTCTCCCATGTCAGAGGAGCGTAGACCGGATACTGGGCGATTGAGACTGTCAGGCTGCGCCAGCTTTCCGAGCGATCGAATCCCCAGTAAAGGGTCTCGGCGGGGTCTTCATAAGAAATGCCATCAAGCTGTGGAAGCCCGACAGTCACGCAGTCAAGGAATAAAACGTTGGAGTCTTTTCCGACGAACTGGAACGCGATCTGTACTTTCTTCCCTTCAAACGAGCCAAGGGGGACTGTGAATTCCTCAAGCCCGGCGGGGGTGGAGCTAAGCATCTCCAGTGCATCGACATCCATCCACGGAGTCGTCGCGTCCCATACCTCCACCCAGTCGGCGTTCTCCTCCTTGACAAGCACCTTGAGGGTAAACGTCACTTCACGTCCACCCACATACTCATAGGTCTCCCAGTCTAAGTTTTCAATGCTGAAGAGCCAGAACGGGTCGATGTATGCGTGGAACTTCAACTGCTCAAACTCCGAGATGGTGATTTCAGGCGACACGAGCCATTCATCCTGAAAAGCCTCCATATTGTCAGCATCAAAGGTGACGCTCATCATGGTCTCTCCGTCTGCGGGATAAACGCCAAGGAATGTCTGTGCCCCGCAAGGGCCCCAGGTGGTTGGTTCAACGCCGGTCTTGCCTGTCTTGGAGTCGAGCGTCCATCCCTCGGGATACCAGGGGAGGCTCTCGCCGTCCCACCCCTCGAAGCTTTCCATAAAGGAAACACCTTCGGGAAGCACACCGGATGCTGCCGCCTTGCGCACTGCCGCCCTTGTCTTGACCGCAGGGGTGATTTTCGGCAGATTTACAGCAGAGCTGACTGATTTCATCTTCAGGCCTTTACTGCCTGTAGCCCGGAGTGTCACTCCGGGAGCCGCGTTGCGGCTCCCGGGGATGACCGCTGCGGTTTTCAAACGGGCCTCGGTAACAGCCTCGTTTCCGTTTCTCACCTGAATCTGGCTTTGCTGAAGGGGAGCTGCGGCAGCTGACGCTAACATTGCCGCGGAAACACCCAGAAGTAGAATCTTCTTCATAAGCTTTGTTTGGTTAAAGATTTATAAAATAGTTTCCCCACGGCGGAGCCTTGACAGTTCCCGACGTGGTAAAACCGAAGTTTTCGTAATCAATAGTTTGCCAATAACTGTGTAACAGTGAAAGAATACTAATTGAAGGAGTGCGGAGAGAAACTTTGGAAAGAAGATGTAAAGAAGAGAGGGGTAAGCGGAGCGGAGAATGGAGAATGGTGAATGGTGAATGGAGAGTGAGATGGAGTGTGGCCGCCTGACAGTCAGGCGGCCACACTTATGGGGGCTTACTCGACAGTCACAGACTTGGCGAGGTTGCGGGGCATATCGACGTTGCAGCCTTTCTTGACGGCAATGTGGTAGGCCAGCAACTGGAGGGGTATCGACACGATTACCGGGGAGATGCATTCCGGAACATCGGGTATCTCGATGATATGGTCGGCGATTTCAGAGATAGTGGTGTCACCCTTTGTGACAACCGCTATGACCGAACCTCCACGGGCTTTGACCTGCTGGATGTTGGAGATGATTTTCTCATGGAGTTCGTCATTGGGCGCGATGACCACAGTGGGCAGTTCGCGGTCGATAAGGGCGATGGGGCCGTGCTTCATCTCGGCCGCAGGGTAACCTTCGGCGTGGATATAGCTGATTTCCTTGAGTTTGAGGGCGCCTTCAAGAGCGGAGGGATAGTTGTATCCGCGGCCGAGGTAGAGGAAATTGTGGACGTAGGTGTAGATGCTCGACAGATGCTCGATTTCATCATTGAGCTTGAGCGTCTGGCGGATAAGGTCGGGAAGTTTGCGCAAAGCTTCGGCGACCTTGGCCACCTCATCATCATTTATCGTCTTGCGGAGCTGACCGATGGCGAGGGCGAGCATCACCAACACCGTCACCTGGCCGGTGAAAGCTTTCGTGGAGGCCACGCCGATTTCAGGGCCGACGTGGATATATGTGCCGGAATCTGTCGCGCGGGCGATGGATGAGCCGACAACATTGCAGACTCCGTAGACAAACGCGCCCTTCTCTTTGGCGAGCTGGATGGCAGCCAGGGTGTCGGCTGTCTCTCCCGACTGGGAAATCGCGATTACGATGTCGTCAGAGGTAACGATGGGATTGCTGTAACGGAACTCGCTCGCGTAGGCCACTTCGACGGGGATGCGGGCGGCTTCCTCTATAAGGCGCTTGCCGATGAGTCCGGCATGCCAGGATGTGCCGCAGGCTACGATTATCACCCGTTTGGCGTTCAGGAACTTGTCGGCGTTCTCCAGCACACCCGAGAGGGTCACTTTTGAGCCGGAGTTGCCGATTCGGCCACGGACGCAGTCGCGGATGGTGCGGGGCTGCTCATTGATTTCCTTGAGCATGAAGTGGGGGTAGCCACCCTTCTCCAGCTGCGACACGGAGAGCTTGAGTGTCTGGATGTCGATTTCGGCAGATTCGTTGTCGGCGGTGATGATTTTCAACGGTTCGCCGCGACGGATTATGGCGATTTCGTCATCATTGAGGTAAACAACCTTGTCGGTGTACTCAACGATGGGGGTGGCGTCTGAAGCGAGGAATGTCTCATCCTCACCGATGCCGAGCACCAGCGGCGAGCTCTTGCGGGCAGCCACAACGGTGTCAGGTTCTGTGGTGTCGACCACGGCAATCGCATACGCGCCGACCACCTCTTTCAAGGCTTCGCGAACCGCCTCGACGAGGGTGCAGTTGTTTGTGGTCTTCACATATTCAATGAGCTGCACCAGCACTTCGGTGTCGGTCTCGCTCTTGAACTGGCAGCCCTGGAGCTCCAGCGCCTCTTTCAGCACGTTGTAGTTCTCGATGGTGCCGTTATGCACCAGGGCGAGCTTGCCTGAATGGCTCAGGTGGGGGTGGGCATTGACGTCGTTGGGTTCGCCATGGGTCGCCCAGCGGGTATGCGCGATGCCCAGACAGCCGTCAAGGTCTTTGGAATGGCAGAAACGCTCAAGGTCGTCAACCTTGCCGCGAGTCTTGTAGATATTAAGCTCACCCTTGTCTCCTACCATGGCGACGCCGGCGCTGTCATATCCGCGATATTCGAGACGATGAAGGCCTTTTATAAGGATTTCATAGGCGGGACGGTTCCCGATATAGCCTACAATTCCACACATAATCTGCTAATTGTTTCTTTAGTTTTGGTTGATTGTATATAAGACGATGCCACAAAACCCTGAGGAGGGATGAGGACGGCGTGTCACCACGCGCTGCGACATCAATCCGGTTTTGCAGCACCCTCATATGAAAAAGAGGGTAATCAATTGGGTGCAAAGTTACTGAAAATCCGCGAGATTTCCAAACACCGCCCGATTCCGGCGCCTGGCATCCACCTGTCCCCCGATTGCCGCGAAATCGAGACGCCGCGATAAAGGTTGGATTCTGAGAGAGTTAACAAATCCTTAAATAAACAATGGCTTTTGATGTTTTTTCGGCCACAGATTTCCTCATCTCGGACGGCGGTTGTTCTTTATGGTGTATGTGACCACCCCCCAGACCTGGAATTCCCGTTCGGGGGTGACAAGAATGGGGTCGAACATCTCATTGGCGGGAATGAGCCATACGCGGTTGCGCTCGAAACGGACACGTTTCAGAGTGAATTCCCCATCCACGCAACAGAGGGCGAGGTCTCCGCTGACCGGTTCCAGCGAGCGGTCGATGACGATTATGTCGCCGGGGCCTATCCCCTCCTCTATCATTGAGTCGCCCCAGACACGACCGTAAAAAGTGGCGGCCGGATGCCTGACAAGCAACTGGTTCAGGTCGAGGGTGTCGGTTATGTAGTCTTCGGCCGGAGACGGGAATCCCGCCTGGATGCCGCTTTCGGCAAAAGGGAGTGGAAGTTCCGTGGTCAGGTCAGGGCCAAGCAATTCTATCGTGAGCGACATCTGCAAAATTTGTTTTCTACAAATTTACTCCTTTTCCCCCATTCCATCCATCCCCTCTCCTCTTTTTAACCTTTATTATCGCGCATTCCCGACAGATTCCACCCTGCCGGGGCCAAACCAAACCATCCCGCAAGGCGTTTTACCTGAGAAAAACCGGAATTCAAGACCCAGACAAAACAACAACAACTCAAAAATATGGAACGTAAAATCTCTTTATCCGATCTGCGCAAGGCCGTCGACGAGGCTTATGAAGCCAACAAATCCCTCAAAGAGGGTGAAGCAGACCCTCGCAACGCCTGCGCCGACACCAAGTATTTCGGCATTTCAGTGATGCTGCCCGACGGCACATTGATAAACAAAGGTGACACCGATGTCAAATCTCCACTCGGCTCCATCTCGAAAGTGCCCCTCTCGACAGTGCTGTTCTCACAGAACTCTCCGATGGAACTCATCAGGAAGTCAGGCCAGTGCGTCTGCCACAAGGTGCCCTGCAAACCCAAAGGGCTGAGCTTCAGCGCCCACGGCATTCGAGCCTTCTCGGCCATCGAGCCTGTCGGCGACCCCGAGTCGAAATGGAACCTTTTCGAGAACCGCATGATCGACCTGATGGGCTCCGCCCCTGAACTTTGCGACAAGACATTCCAGGCCCTGGAGAAGGAAGCCGCCGACACAAAGCTCGAAGACACCCTGACCGCCGACGGATATTATCTCTATGACGACGCCGCGCTGTCAATCAAGCTGTACCTCAAATCACTGGCGATGAACGCATCCACCCGGCAGCTCGCCACCATGGGCGCCACCATCGCCGCCGACGGCGTAAACCCCGTGACCGGCAAGACCGTCTTCGACGGGGCCATCACCCAGAATGTAGTGGCCCTTATGGCAGCCAAAGGCCCCCACAAGATGCGCGCGCCATGGCTCGTAGCCGCCGGCATTCCCGCCAAATCCTCTTACGGAGGCGCCATTCTCGGCATCATCCCCGGAGTGATGGCCATCGCCGCATATGCTCCCGAACTGAATCCTGCCGGAGTCAGCGTAAAGGCGTCCAAAGCCATCATAGACGTGATGCAGAAACTCGACATCTCGATTTTCGCATCCTCGCAGGTGAAGTTCGTCAACGATTGACAAACAACACTCCATATCATCGCTAAAAAAGCGACCTTATGAAAAAGCGACTCCCGCCGGGCCGAATGGCCTGACGGGAGTTGTTGTCTGCTTTTGGTCACACCGTGAAGGAGCTTTCCTCCTCCGGCGGCGGGGACTGGCATCAGTCCTTCTTCACTACGCGGCGCTCCTTGATGCGGGCCTTCTTGCCGGTGAGGGCGCGGAGGTAGTAAAGCTTAGCACGGCGGACTTTACCGTATTTGTTCACCACGATGGAATCGATGAAGGGAGACTCCATGGGGAAGATACGCTCAACACCGATGTTGTCGCTCATCTTGCGGACGGTGAAACGCTTCTTGTTGCCTTCGCCGTTGATTTTGATAACGACGCCGCGGTACTGCTGAATACGTTCCTTGTTACCCTCCTTGATGCGGTAGGCAACGGTGATGGTGTCGCCGGGGCCGAATTCAGGATGCTGTTTGCCGGTAGCAAATGCCTCTTCGGCTACTTTGATAAGATCCATTTTTTAAAGCTTTAAAAAAAGTTCAACAATGTCGCAATATTCGCGGGCAGCCTTGTCCCGCCAGAGATTGCGAATTTCGACCGCAAAGTTACTATTTTATTTCCATCCCGGCAAGTTTTCAGCCCTCCATCCTCCCCTTTTTTTGTTGAAGAAGAGGCCCGACGGCGAGTTACAGGTCAAAACGGCAGCGAGTCAGACTCGGCGGATACCTTTTCCCCATCTCCGTCATCATCCCGCACGGAAACGGCCGGCTCCTCAGGTGCGTCAGCTTGCTGGGGCTCCACGGCGGGTTCCGGAGCCGGAGTCTCCGGTTTCGGGGCTGGCGCGACGAACGATGAACCCTTGCGCGTCAGCAGTGCTTTTGCCTTCGACGCCACTCCTGAGCTGCAGGCATTGAAGATGTTGTTGACGAAAAGGAAGTCGGTTATGCCGTTGCGGCGGCAATATTCCACTATATTATGGGGGAAATAGCGGAAATCAAGCACATGCACCTCCTCGAAGGAGCCGAAAAGGTAGCCGGGGATGGCATTGCCGTAACTGTCTTTCAGTATGGCGAGCCTGCGGCCGTTTCCGACGCCGGTCTCGACCTTGACAATCAGGAAATCGCTTCCCATGAATGTCAGGTAGGCGTTGCCGCTCCCATCTTTGAACTTCTTGAAAAACGATGACTTGAACGGCTTGCTTTCGCCGGTCATGCGAAAGTCCTTATCTACGTTTATGACAGTGAAAGTGGAGGTGTAAGACTTATCCCTGGGTGTGTAATAGGTGAAATCTTCCGGCGCATTTTTCACCGATATGTCTTTGGAATAGCCATACATCGACCCTACGAACCGGCGGATGACGTTCTCGTCGAACTCCGACAGCTCGGGGACATGCACCCCGGCGACCCGGGCGAACTCGCGGGCCGCGTAATATGCGCCCAATGGCGCCCAATGGTGGTCTGTGCGCAGGTAAATATCTTCGTGGGCATGCTCCGAGAGCGCGCTGTAGACATTCACCGCGTGGACGCCTGGGGAGAGGGAGGAGTAGATATGGCGTATGGTCGGGAGCTGCGACTTGTAAAGCCCGGGGCGTTTGCGGGCTTCCTCGGGGCAGTAGAACTCCATCGCGATAGGCGCCACCATTGAATAGACCTTCACCCCAGGCCCAAGGGCATCATTGTAAGCGTTGACCATCGAGGCGTATGCATTGCCCGAGGAGGGGGAACCGCCGAAATTCATCAGCGCCCTCACTTTGTCACCGCTCCCCACTATGAGTATCCCCGATTTCGACATCTTAGACTCCTCTCCGTCTGCGGCCGATATGTCACCCTGGGGAATATCCCGGTCGCTGTCTGCGGCGGCGGTGTCATCAGGCCCCTCATCTTCAGCCCCGCCGGGCACCATGTCGGCTCCTATATCCCCGGTCTGATGAAACACAAACTGATCATCCCCCGTGCCGCGCTTCAGGGCCATCCCTTTCTTGATGGCCATGCTGAGCGTCATGAAATCATCGCGGAATGGCTGGCTGTCGCTGAACCAGGATGAGACGTCGGCGGTGAAACTCCCGTCAATGAGCCTGCTGAAACTGAATTCGGGGAATTGCTTCAGCTCACGCCGCTCGAGTTCGGAGAATTCCGGGCGGGGGAAGAGGAGGAAGATGATGGCGAAGGCGAGGAAAAGGCCTCCTATGAGTACCAGAAATATGTTTGCGCGTTTCATCGCGTGGAGGTTTGAGGTTAGAATCTTGTGTAAAGGAAGGCGTTGTTGGTAGCCCCTATGAGCAGGGCAACACTTATGACGAGTATCACGGCGGCAACGACCAGCCGCGACAGCAGGGTGATGTTTCCGGTAATCCACTTCTGACGGGGCATAAGCCGCTCCGGTATGGAGGAGACCCACCCGCGCACCGGCATGCAGAAGAGTATGGCGGTAATCCACAGCCAGAAGTTGTCGAACAGCGCACCCTCCACCGTGAAGTCGGTCGGATGGTCGGCGCCTCCGAAAATGGCCCGGAAGAATCTGGCCAAAGCCCCCATGTCTTCAAAATAGAATATCCCCCACCCCAGCACGACTATCAGCAGTGAGTACAAATGAAGCAACGGGCGGGGAATCTTGTGCTTGCGGGGGATGATGGTGAATTTCTCCACCATTATTATCAGGCCGAAATAAAGGCCCCATATTATGAAATTCCAGCTCGCCCCATGCCACATCCCGGTCAGGAACCACACAACAAGTATGTTGAACCATTGACGGCGGCGGTTACCCCCGAGAGGTATGTAGACATAGTCGCGGAAGAAGCTGCCGAGAGACATGTGCCAGCGACGCCAGAAATCAGTGATGGTGTCGCAGCAATAAGGATGGTTGAAGTTCTCCTTGAAATGGAACCCGAGGCAACGCCCTATGCCGATAGCCATGTCGGAATACCCCGAGAAGTCGAAATATATCTGGAATGTGAAGGCCACAATCCCGACCCAGGCTCCTCCGGTCGAGAGGGAGTCAAGGCCGTCGGCCAGGAAACGGTCAGAAATCTCCGAGAACTGGTTGGCGAGGATGACCTTCTTGCCCAGACCTATCAGGAATCTGAACGCTCCGTCATAAACATCGTCAGGGGTCGCGTGGCGCGAGTTGATTTCCCGGGCGATGGTGTCGTAACGCACGATAGGCCCCGCGATGAGCTGCGGGAACATCGAAATGTAAAGCAGCAGGTCGGCATACCGCCGCTGGGCGGGAGCCTCGGAGCGGTAGACATCAACCAGGTATGACACCGACTGGAATATGTAGAAGCTGATACCTATCGGAAGGCTTATCTCAGGCACCGGAACCTCGAGGCCCAGGCTGTTGAGCGTCCGGGCGAAGAAGCCGAGGTATTTGAATGAGCCGAGTATCAGCAGGTTCATGACCAACCCGGCAATGAGGGCTATCTTGCGGGTGGACACGCTCCTGACCATCCACAATGCCGACAGATAGTTGAGAAGCACCGTCACCATCATCAGCAGCACATAAACCGGCTCCCCCCAGGCGTAGAAGAGGAGGGAGAAGACCACGAGCGTGGCATTTCGCCAGGTGTGTGAGGGATGCAGCGGGTCAAGCGAACGACGCAGGTCAGCCCTCCCTCCTATCCGGTAAAGGATAATGAAAGCGGGCAGGAATACGAACAGGAAAAAAAGATCGGAGAAAACCATCTCAGTGCATTTTAAATATCCCTCCCGGCAGGTGTCGAGGAGGCAAAAATCTGATTCACACAATCTATTATCACGGAGGCATTGAGTCGGGCACCCTCCTTTGAGGTATGTGTGCCGTCGGTGGTGAGCCTGCGGTTCACCATCTCCCGGCTGCTGTCTACGGGACACAGCATATCCTGGCGTATGACAGACACGCCTGTCGACGACGCCACCTCCTCTATGATTCCGCTCACATCGGCAAGCATCCCGGATGAAATCTTCACCGACTGTATGGGGGTCATCACAATGAAACGCGCGTCGGGGAAACGGCCCTGGAGAATCAACAGGTTGTATCTCACCGCCTCGGGGAGAGAAAGGACCTTTCCCGGAGGCAGCGCGAGCAGCTCCCCGGCGTCACGCCCCAGGGCCTCGCGGGGAGTGCGGCCGAATTCCTCCGGACGCAGATGGGGAAACCACGCGTCATTCGTCCCGGCCGCGACCATCACCAGGTCAGGAGAATCCTGCACACCGTTGTCGACAGCCTCAATCAGCCTTACCACCTGGTTGTAAATCACATTGTCATCGGTTATGATTTCCGAGTATTCCACCGTGTTGCGGGTCGTGGCCGAGGTGTGGCTCCAGGTGGCTCCGCTCCGGGCATAGCTCCGGATGCTTCCGGGATTCATCCCCTGGGCGAACCAGAAGTTCCATCCATCGGGACGGTCGCAGGCGTCCCCTCCGATCCAGGTGTTGGAGTCACCGAGAAGAACCACCGTCTTCCCCTCCAGCACACTCTCGGCAAAAGCCCTCCCACTAGACAAGGAGGCAAATATCAGGAGAATCGCCAGACTCTTATATACCAAATTTTTCACTATCTGTATCAATTAGACTGCAAAATTACGCATATTCCTCGACAATCCGGCTTTTTTTGTGTCAAGATTATCAGACGCCACACCGGGCCAATCAAACATCCACCCCGCGAAAACATCTTCGCGCCTGAAAATGTTTAAAATAGTGTGAACCCATATGAAACTTCTAAACGATGACAAGGTGATTTCTTTATCGGCAACAGACAGCTTCATCCCGCTCACGGAAAAACAGACAAACGTTCAAAACTAACAACGAGGGCTATGAAATATATTTCGTCAGGCAACGGAAAGCTGCCACTCATAACTCTGATTTCCATCCTGTCGGTGTCGCTGACGGTCAACCTGCCGGGATTGGCCATATCCCCTGTGATGGGCAAACTTGATGATGTGTTCCCGGATGCGAGCCAGCTCCAGATACAGTTGCTGTCTGTGCTTCCCAACCTTATTATTATCCCTTTCATCATCTTTTCAGGAAGGCTGGCCAATATGCGCAACCAGACCTGGGTGCTGTCGGCTGGGCTTGCCATTTTCGCCTTGTCGGCGGTGCTTTATTTCTTCGCCAACTCCATGTCAGCTCTAATCATCATCAGCTGTCTTCTCGGCGTGGGATGCGGCCTTGTGATACCTATCGCTGCGGGGCTGATTGCCGAGCACCTATCCGGGAAAGCCCGCTTCCGTGCCCTGGGAATGGAGTCAGGGGTCTCAAACGGGATGGTCATCCTGGCCACACTCTTCGTGGGATGGATGGCCGATTACGGCTGGCACGCCTGTTTCGCCGTCTATCTGATTCCCCTCATCCCCCTGGCGATGATGCCCTATATGACAAACCGCTTTGTCAGCAAACACGCCATCCCGGCGCCCACGGCCGATTCCTCCATAGGAGAGTCATCCGCCCCGGCCGACGAGGCCTCGGCCACCTCCACTCCTTCAAAAAAGCTTCCCTGGCGCACACTGGCCGGACTTGTCGCACTCTATCTGACCATCACTTACTGCGTGATTGTCTTCTCCTACTACCTCCCGTTCACTATGAAGCATTATGGCTTCGGAACGCGTGATGTCGGTGTGGCTTCAGCGATGTTCTACCTCACCGCCACTGCCGGGGGCTTCATCCTCCCCTGGTTCCTCCATCGTTGCGGACGCATCAGCCCATATGTCGCCCTCGGGGTCTCAGCCACAGGTATCCTGATGCTTGGATTCTTCCACGCCTACGCGACTTACATAATCGGAGTGCTGCTCATCGGCTTCGGTTACGGCATAATGCAGCCTGTGATATACAACAAGACCACGCGCATCGCCCCCGACAAGAAATCAGACACCAAGTTCTTCTCGATTGTGCTGACAGGCAACTATATCGCCATAGCCATCGCCCCCTTCGTGGTGGAATTCTTCGAGTTCCTGTTCCACACCCGCGACACCGATTTCCCATACTTCCTCAACGGCGCGATTCTGGCCATTACAATCATCGCCGGACTTCTCATGCGCAAATCCTTCATATGGGACACCGATCCCTCGGAGGTGTGAGCCGGGAACCCTCTTTTTGGATAACAGCTGATTTTGTCGTAACTTTGCCTGACCTCCCCAAAGGTCAACCCACAACAGTCTGAAATCAGCCCATGTCAGAAAAGACTTCCGCAACGCAATCCTCGCTCAATGAATGGCAAGATGAGCTAAACGCCGTGGCAAATCCGGAGAAAGCCAAGATACTAAGCCGCTTTTTCAAGACCGGCGAAGGGGAATACGGATATGGCGACCGTTTCATCGGAGTGACCGTACCCGCCAACCGCGCCATATCCAAGGGCCACGCCGACGATTCGCTTGACACAATCGCCGCTATGGCAACCCATCCGATACACGAATACCGGCTCGGGGCATTACTCGCTCTGGTGGCGCGCTACCGGAAGCATCCCGAAGAGACCACCGGATTTTACCTCCGGCACCTGACCTACGCCAACAACTGGGACCTCATCGACCTCTCCGCCCCATATATCCTCGGCGAAGAGCTGCGCAAGGGGCGCCATCACGAGACCATCCGCCAGATGGCCCGCGACCGGAATCTATGGATCAGACGTGCGGCGGTTGTCTCCACCTTGCGTCCGGTAATGAAATCACGCGACACCACCCTCTCCCTTGAGATGTGCCACCTGCTTGTCAGCGACCCTCACGACCTTATGCGCAAGGCAGTCGGCTGGGTACTACGCGAAACCGGGAAAAAAGACCTGCCGGCAATGCTGTCTTTCCTTGAGAGCCACATTGACCTGCTGTCGGCCACCACCCTTTCATACGCGACCGAAAAACTCACCCCTGAGGAACGCGCCTACTGGCGTCAGAGACGCAAGGATTCACAACCCAGACGCGCCAAGCTGTGACCTTCACACCGAAACGCCACGGCATCCTCTCCGTGCTCCTCAATCCTACATAGCAATCTGTTTTCACTGACATTACACCATCAGACCATTCAGGTAGGCGCAAAAAAAAATTGATTGTCTCCCGACAACCAATCTTAGTTAACCTTAAATCTAATACCATGAAAAACACATTGCAAAGGTAGGGGTTATTTCCGTCCCCGCAATGTATCATCGCCATAAAATCACGTTGATTTAACTTTATTTTACACACTTTGGCAGCATACCGCCAATAACGAAAACTTTTTGCTCCGATTTAAGCTTCTTTAGTAGCATTTTGAAAAGACAGGATTTTATCATCCCATCATATGCTTCGGCCACCCTGATAACATACGTTAACACTTCATCTCGCACCCCGCTTATCACCCTATACATCAAAAAGATACAGCTATTCATCCAACTGATCCACATTAATGTTAGCAAGGGTGAAAGTTTTTGAAAAATTACTTAAAGCCCAATGCTGGTGTTGGCTTATTTGAATGTATGGCTTAATTTTGCGGTGCGTTTCAACCGGAGTTTCCAAAAATGTTGCTAACTTTGCAGCTTGAAATGTTGCGGGTTGCCGGGCATGTTTCCCCGGCGCCCCCATTGTCTTTATATTTAAACTAATGAAAAAAGGCTTCCTTTCATATTTCCCGCTTGCAATGCTGATGGCTTACGGAGCCGTTGTCTCAGGCTGCAATTCAAGCGAGACCTGGGGCACCGATCCGCAGGACCTTTCCGGCACAGCCGTAACAGCGTTCTCGCTCAAGTCAGACCAGAAGGTTCTCAACAACCTCGACTCGGTGTTCTTCTCCATCGACCTTGTTGCAGGCAAGATTTTCAACGCCTCCCCCCTCCCTTATGGCACCAATGTGGACGCCATCGCAGTGAGCATATCCAGCGACGCCTGCTCGGTTGCCCAGCTCCTCATCAGCGGCAACGAGGCTGAGGAAAAGGAAGCGTCAGTGGTGGATTACCTCACCTCCCCCGACGAGAAAATAGATTTCTCAAACGGCCCTGTAACCCTGCATCTCGTTTCGGCTGACGGCCAGCACGAGCGCGATTACGAAATCCGTGTCAATGTGGCCTCAGAAGTAGCCGACTCCCTCTACTGGGACAAACTCCAGGCCGGGACGCTCCGCGGAGTGGCCGGAATGAGCCGTTCCAAGACCGTCAAATACGGCGACAAGGCTTTGACGCTCAGCACAGCCGCCGACGGCAGCGTCGGAATCGCCTCATTCATCCCCAACGCCACGAGCGGGGGTGGAAACTGGGAAGCCGACGTGTTGACACCCTCATTCATTGACGCGAACACCGCCTCTGTCGGCAACCTGCTCAATGTCGATAGCTTCACCGCCACCGAGGATGGCATACTTTTCATAGCTGACAGCTACGGCAACCTCCACCGCAGCACCGACGGCGGACAGACATTCGGAATCGTCGACAACGGCTGGGAAAACATCACCGCACCATACCGTAACGCCATACTCGGAGTGAAGGAGAATGCCGGTTCTCGCACACTGGCAGCCTACCCCCCCTCGGCGTGGTCACTTTCAGGAGAGGCCCTTCCCTCAGGCTTCCCCGTCAACGCCACTTCCGAAGCCGCCGTGTTCTCTACCAAATGGGCCACATTGCCTCAGATCGTAATCGCCGGAGGAAAGACCGCGAACGGCACCCCCACCGGCTCGGCATGGGCCTTTGACGGCAAGCAGTGGGCAAAAATCAGCGACCGCCTGCCCGCAGCCTCAGGCTACTCCATGGCCAAATACACCGTCGCCGAGACAGACACCATAAGTTGGCGCGTACGCCAGCGCGAGGTGCTGATTGCCTTCGGCGGCATGGGACTTAAGCCGGTGTCTGACGTATGGATTTCACGCGACATGGGCGTCAACTGGCAGAAAGGTTCAGAGACACTGCAACTGCCCGAATACATACCGTTCACCACCGGAGCGTCGCTTCTCGTTTTCGAAAAGACCCTCGACGCCGACGCGGCTGCCCCTCTCGCCATAACCCCCATCACATCGTGGGAATGTCCTTACCTCTATCTGTTCGGCGGTTACGACGTCGCCGGCAAGCTCCACTCCACATACTGGAGCGGCGTGGTCAACCACCTAAGAATGAAACCTCTCCAATAACCTTCCCCTCTCCACCCCCAAATCAGAAACGATGAGACGTCTGACCTCCATCCTGCTTATGCTGATCTGCTGCGCGGCCGCCAACAGGGCCTGCGCCCAGGAGTCGACCTACAAGTTCGACATGGGCGGCCAGATCGGTATGTCAGGATACCTCGGCGACGCCTCCTCAAGCATCCTTTCCCATCCCGGAATATCCGGAGGCCTCACCTTCCGTTATCTTCCGGATGTGAGATGGAGCCTCCGCACAGTGGCCAATGTGTTGACCATCAGCGGCGACACCAAGGGGATGGATGATGTCTTCCCTGGCTTCGCCAGCTACGACTTCAAGGCCACGGTGATAGAGCTCCAGGAAAGAATCGAGTTCAACTTCTTTCCATACGGCATCGGCGAGACTTACAAACGCCTGCGCCGCTGGACCCCCTACCTCGCAGCCGGAGTGGGGCTGTCGGTCTCGACATGCTCCGGCCAGACCAACGCCGGATTCAACATACCGATGGCGTTCGGCATCAAATACAAGGCGAAGCCCCGCCTCAACCTTGCTCTCGAATTCTCAATGACGAAAGTATTCTCTGACCATATGGACGGCCCCTTGAGCGACCTCCATCAGATTCAGAGTTCATTCGCCAGAAACACAGACTGGTATTCCAACATCTCTTTCTCGATCACATACGAGTTCGGGGAGAGATGCGCGACTTGCCACTACGTCGACTGACACTTGACAATGGAAAAACTGCTTGAAAGCATAGACCGCAACAGAATCCCGGCCCACGTCGCAATAATAATGGACGGAAACGGCCGATGGGCCAAAAGCCGGGGACTCGACCGCTCGGAAGGGCACGTCGAAGGGGTCAACACTGTGCGCCGCATCACCGAAATCGCATCAGAAATCGGGGTTGGATGCCTGACCCTCTATGCCTTCTCGACCGAGAACTGGAACCGCCCGCAGGCCGAGGTGGACGCCCTGATGCACCTCATCGGCATCGCCATCGAACGCGAGACCCCCGACCTGATAAAAAACAATGTGCGCCTGAGGATGATCGGCGACTTCGACCGTATGCCGGAAGATGCCCGCCGACGCCTCCAGGGATGCTTCGACGCCACCTCACATTGCACCGGCCTGGTGCTCAACCTCGCCCTGAGCTATTCGGGACGCTGGGACATCACCCGCGCCGCCCGCCTGCTCGCCGATAAAGTCGCAGCCGGCGACCTCTCTCCCGAGGAAATCAACGAGACCACCCTCTCCGGCATGCTCTCCACAGCCACCCTCCCCCATCAGGATCCCGACCTGCTGATCCGCACCGGCGGAGACTTCCGTGTAAGCAACTTCCTGCTTTGGGAAATCGCCTACTCAGAGATAGAAGTGACCGGCAAGTTCTGGCCCGACTTCTCGAAAGAAGACTTCCTCAACGCGATAATCAACTTCCAGAAAAGAGAACGCAGATTCGGCAAGACAAGCGAGCAGATCGCAGCCGAAGACCTCAACAGATAAACCGACATTGACATTCCATCATATATGAGATACAGGTCATTAACCCTTTTCCTGCTCCTCCTCGCAATGGTAGTTCCCGGACTCTCAGCCCAGGAACGCACTGACACGCTCTACAATCCCCCCATCGTCTACTCCGGGCTCCCCAGCCGTTACGAAATCGCCGGGCTGAGAGTCACCGGAGCCGACAACTACGAGGACTACATCGTAATCGGTTATTCCGGCCTCAAAGTCGGCGACGAAGTGGAGATTCCCGGCAACGACATCACCACAGCCGTGAAGCGTCTCATGCGCCAGGGTCTTTTCGCCCAGGCTCAGATTCTCGCCGAGAAAATCGCAGGCAACAAGATATGGCTCGTGATTAATCTCCGCACCCAGCCCCGTATCTCCGAAGTGCAGTATGGCGGAATGAAGAAGAGCGAACGCGAGGAACTTCAGAAGCGCCTCCAGCTCATGAAGGGAAACCAGATTACCCAGAACATCGTCAACCGCGCCACCCAGATCACCGAAAAATATTTCGCTGACAAGGGATTCGGCAACGCGACCGTGAAAATCTGGCTCCAGGAAGACCTCAGCCATCAGAACGAGATGATTGTCCACATCGATGTCGACAAACACTCCAAGGTGAAGGTACACAAAATCTACATCGACGGCAACGAAGTACTCTCCGACGGCAAGCTAAAACGCGTAATCAAGAAGACCAACGAAAGCAGCAACATCTGGAAGCTGTTCAGCCAGAAGAAGTTCGTCGAGAGCGACTACCGCGACGACCTCAACCGCATCATCGAGAAATACAACGAGCTGGGTTACCGCGACGCGAAGATTCTCAGCGACTCCGTCGCCCCTTACGACGAGAACAAGGTCGACGTGTTCATCAACCTTGAAGAAGGCAAACGCTACTATATCAGCGACATATCCTGGGTCGGCAACACCCTCTACTCCACCGACCAGCTTGACTACCTGCTCGGCATGAAGCCCGGCGACGTCTACAACCAGAAGCTACTCAACAAGCGTCTGACAATGGATGACGACGCCGTCTCGAACGCCTATATGGACAAGGGCTACCTCTTCTATCAGCTCGTGCCCATCGAGAAGAACATCAACGGCGACTCAATCGACCTCGAGCTCCGGATGTTCGAAGGCCCCCAGGCGCGTGTCAACAAGGTTGTCATAACCGGTAACGACCGCCTGTATGAGAAAGTTGTGCGCCGCGACCTCCGCGTGAAACCCGGCGAACTCTTCTCCAAGAACGACGTCATGCGTTCGCTGCGTGAAATCGCCCAGACAGGCCATTTCAACCCCGAGAACATGAATCCCGACATCCAGCCCAACGAGGAGAACGGAACCGTCGACGTTGTCTTCAACCTTGAGTCGAAGGCCAACGACCAGATCGAGCTTTCGCTCGGATGGGGACAGACCGGTATCATCGGAAAGGTAGCCCTGAAGTTCACCAACTTCTCGATAAAGAACCTCTTCAACCCCGGTTCATACAAGGGCCTCATCCCCCAGGGTGAAGGACAGACGTTCACCATCAGCGCACAGACCAACGCGCGCTACTACCAGATGTACTCCGTGTCGTTCCTCGACCCCTGGTTCGGCGGCAAACGCCCCAACTCCCTCCAGGTGTCGGCCTACTACAGCCGCCAGACCGGTGTGAACTCCTCATACTATAACTCCAACTGGGCCAACCCCTACCTCTACGGCGGTTACGGATACGGCTATGGATACGGTTACGGCTCGAATTACTACAACGACTACTACCAGAACTCCATCGAGAACGCCTACGACCCCAACAAGGTGCTGCAGATGGTAGGTGTCACCGTCGGCTTCGGAAAACGCCTCAACTGGCCCGACGACTACTTCACATTCACCACCGAACTCAGCTACAACTGGTATTACCTCAAAAACTGGGAATACCTCTACTATATGAACAACGGTACGTCCAACGCCCTCGTGCTCGGACTGACCCTGGCCCGCAACTCCATAGACAATCCTCTCTACACCCGCCGCGGCTCCACATTCTCGCTCAACCTGCAGATCACTCCCCCCGCATCCCTCTTCGGGAAAAAGAACTGGGAACAGCTCTACAACGAGAACACCACCGCATCGAAGAAGGAGCTTTACCACTGGATTGAATACTGGAAACTCCGCTTCAAGTCGCGCACCTACACCCCTCTGACCGACCCTGACGGCAAATGGACACTCGTGCTCATGACCCGCGCCGATGTCGGACTGCTCGGCAGCTACAACAAATGGCTGCGCTCACCCTTCGAGACCTTCTATGTCGGAGGTGACGGTATGAGCGGCTCCTACACCTACGCCACCGAGACCATCGCCCTGCGCGGTTACGAGAACGGACAGCTGACCCCCTGGGGACGTGAAGGCTACGCCTACACCCGCCTCGGCATCGAGCTCCACTTCCCCTTCATGCTCCAGCCCTCCACCACCATCTACGGACTCGTGTTCGCCGAAGGCGGTAACGCCTGGACCTCGGTCAAGGACTTCTCACCCTTCAACCTGAAACGTTCGGCAGGCGCCGGTCTGCGTATCTTCCTCCCGATGGTCGGAATGATGGGTATCGACTGGGCCTACGGTTTCGACACCGTCTTCGGCCAGAAGGGCGGAAGCCACTTCCACTTCATTCTCGGCCAGGAATTCTGATTCCGGAGTCCCGGTGCGCATAAGCCCCCCTTCAAAGCCGCACACGCCGCCTGAGGCTTAAACCTTTTACGCGCCGGATTGTCTTAATATTAAATGACAAATTAAAAACGACTTACCTATGAAAAAGATATTGCTGACCCTCGCCATCGTCTTCGCGGCATGCCTGGGAGCATCCGCCCAGAAGTTCGCCCTTGTCGACATGGAGTACATTCTCAAGCAGGTACCCTCCTACGAGATGGCCAACGAGCAGCTGCGCCAACTCTCTCTCCGCTGGCAGAAGGAGGTGGAAGCCGTCAGCCGTGACGCCGATGCCCTCTACAAGAAGTACCTCTCTGACAAAGTATTCCTCACTGAAGACCAGACCAAGAAACGTGAGGAGGAGATTGTCGCCAAGGAGAAAGAGGCGTCAGACCTCCGTTACAAATACTTCGGCCCCGAAGGTGAGCTTTACAAAAAGCGCCAGACCCTTATGAAGCCCATCCAGGACGATGTCTACAACGCCGTGAAGAAGCTCTCCGAGGAGCGCGGCTACCAGTGTATCTTCGACCGGGCTTCGTCGGCCAACATCGTCTACGCGTCGCCACGCATCGATGTCAGCAACGAGGTTCTCGCCAAGCTCGGCTATTCAAACTGAAAACAACAAACAAATAAGTAACTGGTCGAAATTATTTTAATGTTTGTTCGAGTAAAATTTTTAGAAG
>CAMWVQ010000040.1 GCA_947177635.1 uncultured Porphyromonadaceae bacterium
GAGCACCTGACTGTTAATCAGGGGGTCGTTGGTTCAAGCCCATCCTGAAGCGCAATAAGACAATTTTACAGCATATACCGCCGCGAAAGCTTAGGCCGAACGGCACCGCCGCCGACCCCTCCACAGGCGAAGGCAGCGAAAATGCTTCAGTAGCTCAGTTGGTTAGAGCACCTGACTGTTAATCAGGGGGTCGTTGGTTCAAGCCCATCCTGAAGCGCCCGACAGAGGGCCTCGCTGAATAGCGCGGCCCTCTTCTTTTTTCATCTCCTTCCATCTCTTCCATCTCTTCCATCTCCCTCCATCTCCCTCCATCTCCTTCCATAACTTTCCATCTCCTTCCACCTCTTTCCATAACTTTCCATCTCCTTCCACCTCTTTCCATAACTTTCCTCCTCCCCTTTTTTCGCCCCCACCAAACCGAGCCAATTCAAAGACAGGCAAAACAGGCAAGTTTGGCCTTTGGGATGATTGATCACAAAACCCATCGCCTCAAATGTCAAACCCGACAAAAGCCGTTAAAACCATCAACCATTTTTGGGGGTGAAGAAGCCCCGAAACGCCTGGAGGCGGCGGGTGGTTGTGGCAGCGGCAATGCCGCTGCTTTTACGCTGTTTGTCGCCTCTGTTTGCCTTCTTGCCTTCCTATATGACCAGCTGTTTGCCCTCCCATATGACCAGCTGTTTGCCTCCCTATATGACCCTCTGTTTGCCCTCCCTGCTTGTCGCCTCCGGTTGTTTAGGCGAGAGGCAAACAGCGTTCCTGACATAAAAAGCTCCTTCCGCGCCGAAGCAGGGAAGGAGCTTTTAAAGTTTCTGTCAGCGAGAGGTTATCCCGCCGGAGGGCTGCCTGTAAGGGAGCGGCTATCAGAGGGCTGCCTGTAAGGGAGCGGCTATCAGAGGGCTACCTTGGTGGCCTTGCCGCCCTGGAGACGGATGAAGAGGCCGTTCTCGGGGTTGGCTACGCGCTGGCCCTGGAGGTTGTAGTAAACAGCCTCGCCGGTGAGAGCGTCGGCCTCGATGGCCTCAACGCCTGCTTCGCCGGTGGTTACCTTGAGGGTGACGGTGTCACCAACGGTGAGGGTGAAGGTGGGGTCCTCCCAGGGACCGGCGGCGGGAGACATGTTGTCGATGGGATCCTGGGGACCGGTCAGTGTGTAAACCTCGCCAAGGTTGATGGCACCGGCGGTGGAGTAGGAGTTGGCCCATGCGGCGTTCTTGACAACCTTGAAAGTGCCGGTGATGGTACCGGTGTAGGCGAGGGTCCACTCGTTGTTGTCACCCTTGGTGAAAGCGGGAGCTGTGGTGAAGTTCCAGGCAAGGGGGGCGTCGCCGACGAGCTGCCAGGTTTCCTGACCGTTTTCAACGCGTTCTGCCTCAACGAGGATGGTGAGGGCGTCGTTTTCCCCGGGGGTGATGGTCACCTTGGCGTTGATGTAGTGCATGTTGTCACCGGCCAGCATGATGTTGGGGCCATTGTCGATTTTCTTGGCCTCATATGCGACCTTGTTCTCGACGGGGCTGCCGTTGCTGCACCACTGGTTGCTCCAGCTCGAACCGCCCTCATACATGACAACCTTGAAGTCGCCGTAGAGGTCTTCGATGGTCTGGGAATAAGTTCCGTCGCCGTTGGCCTCGAAGATGTTTTTCTCAAGGCTCCAGTCCTGGTATGTGCCGGGCATGCACCAGGTTTCGGCAGAGATGGCGTTTGCTGCGGCGGAAACGGCCACAGCGGCGAGAAGAGTAGAAATTTTCTTCATGTTGTTGATTTTAGGTTAAACTGTAAGTATATTGAAAAAGTATGAATGTCAGAAAGATGCCTCAAAATTACAAAATTTTATTTAATTTCAAGGCATATTTTCTGATTTTATTGCCTTAGTATCTGCATTTTGCAGAATTTCAGCCCCCGGGTGACGAAAAACAGACCGGGAGGGATGATAAAACAGGGTTTCCACCCGGGAGCCGCCAATGCCAAATGGGCGGCTCCCGGGTGGAAATCACAGATTGTAGACATGTGTCATCTGAGGGTGAAGGGCACGGTCGAGGCTATGTCGGCTGAGGAGGAGGCGACATGGGCCTGGTACTTTCCGGGGTGGGTGGCCCAGCTGTGGGCGTCGGCGTCGAAATAGGCCAGGTCGTCGGCGGTGATGGTGAAGGTCACCTCCTTGGTCTCTCCGGGGGCGAGCGCCACCTTCCGGAAGCCTTTCAGCTCCTTGGCCGGACGCTGGAGGGGGGCCTTGACATCGGTAACGTAGAGCTGCACGATTTCCTGCCCTTCGCGGTCACCGGTGTTGGTCACCGGCACGGTGATGGTCATCGTCTCCCCGACAGCCATTTCGCGGCGGTCGGCCACTGGCTTGCCGTAGGAGAAAGTGGTGTAGCTCAGGCCGTGGCCGAAGGGGAAGAGGGGTTTGATTTTCTTCGTGTCGTGCCAGCGGTAGCCGACCAGGACACCTTCGTTGTATTTCTCATCCCAGACATCCTCACCCTGACGTTTCACGCCGGGATATTCACCCATGGCGTGGGCGGCGACATCCTCCAGCTTCACGGGGAAAGTCATCGGCAGCTTGCCTGAGGGGTTCACCTTGCCGAAAACCACGTCGGCGATGGAGTTGCCGGCCTCGGAGCCGAGGAACCACGCCTGGAGTATCGCCGGAACCTGCTTCACCCAGGGCATCGCCACGGCGTTGCCGCTGACATTGACAACAATCAGGTTGGGGTTGGCCTTGGCGAGCGAGGTGATGACCTCATCCTGGCCGTAGGGGAGCGAAAGCGACTCGCGGTCGGAGTCCTCGCAATCCTGTCCGGCCGACTTGTTGAGACCGCCGACAAACACGACATAGTCTGCCGCGCGGGCCTTCTCCACAGCCTCCGCGATAAGCTCCGAGGGGGAACGTGACTCCGAGAGGTCTTGTCCGGAGGTGACGCCGTTGTATTCCCCGGTGACATCGCCGACATAGCCTCGGGCGAAGTCGACGGTCATCCCGGCGGGAGCGGCGGCGCGCAGGCCGTCGAGCGGGGAGACCTCACGCTGCACTTTCAGGGAGGAGGAGCCTCCTCCGACGGTCATCATCTTCAGGGCGTTCTCACCCACCACAAGCAGCCTCACAGGCTTTTCAGAGGACAGCGGCAGGGGAAGCAGCCCCTTGTCGTTCTTGAGCAGCACGATGCCTTCCCCTCCGATGCGGCGGGCGGCGGCGTAATGCGCCTCGCTGCAGAGCGAGCCATACGGCTTGGAGGTGTTCATCGAGGTGCGGAATATCAGACGCAGCACGCGCCGGGCCTTGTCGTCGAGAGTCTTGGTGTCAGCCTCCCCCTTGGCGAGCATCTCCTTGTAGGGGTTGGCCAGGTAATAGTTGTCGTAGGCGTTGCTGGCCCCGTTGCTCAGGCCGTTGGTCCAGCTGCCGAACTCCAGGTCGAGCCCGTTGGCTACAGCCTCGGCGGTGTCGTGGGTTCCGCCCCAGTCGCTGATGACAGCCCCGTCGAAGCCCCACTCACCCTTGAGGATGTCGTTGAGCATCCGCCGGTTGTGGCAGAGGTGCTGGTCCTGGTAATAGTTGTAGGCACCCATTATCGACCAGGCTCCACCCTGCTGCACAGCCGCCTTGAACGCCGGCAGGTAAATCTCATAGAGGGTGCGGTCATCGACAATCACGTTTGTGGTGTGGCGGTTTACCTCCTGGTTGTTGAGGGCGTAATGCTTGACACAGGCGGCGACACCCTGCTCCTGCACACCCTTCACATAAGGCACAACCATCTCCGAGGCCAGGAAGGGGTCTTCACCCATGTACTCGAAGTTGCGGCCGTTGAGGGGGGTGCGGTAGATGTTCACACCGGGGCCGAGCAAGACATCCTTGCCACGGTAGAGGGCCTCCTCACCTATCGAGCGGCCGTAGAGGGCCGACATCTCCGGGTTCCAGGTTGCCGCCAGGCAGGTCAGGGCGGGGAAAGCCACACAGGAGTCGTTGGTCCATCCGGCCTGGTCCCATTCGTCCCACAGCACCTCAGGGCGTATGCCGTGGGGGCCGTCGGTTGTCCATAACCCACGGATGCCCAGACGGGCGACACCGGGTGATGAGAATTTAGACTGGGCGTGGAGGATGGCCACCTTTTCGGCGGTTGTCATCCGCGAGAGGGCATCTTCCACACGCTCCTCGATGTCGCGGGAGGGGTCGAGATATGCCGGGGTCACGGCGGCGGCGGCCGAAACCGCCGCCCCCGCAACGAGGGATATAAGGATTTGTTTGAGCATCAGAATCAAGGAAAAATTTAGATTATTGCCTGCGGCATCTTACTTTTTCACCAGTGAAATCACTCCGGCGTCGTTGCCTGCCGAGAGGTCAATCGTAAGCACATATGTCGCGCCGGTCTCGAGGGTCACTCCGGAAGCAAGCTCGAAGTTGCCGTCGCTGTTGGCCTTGAGCAGGGCCTCGCTGCCGGGAGCCAGCGAGAGGCCGTTGCCCTTGGAGGGGTTGAACTCCCCGCCCCACCCTTTCTGGTGGAAGAACTTAACGCTGAGGTAGTCGGCGCGCAGACGCTGGCCGATTTCCGAGCCCTTCTCGGGGCCGGCCACGGCTGTGAAGCGGTAGACCTTCGGAGAAATCTCGGCCATGCCGTAAGCCTGGCTGGTCTCCCAGCCGAACTGGGAGTCGAGGCTGGGCGAACCGGCGCCCCATCCCATCATGTAGACAGCTCCGTGGCCGTCGGCAGACAATGTGGCGGGCGATGTGCCGTCGAAACGCTGGGCCGATACAGTAGCGCCGAGCTTGTCGAGCACTACCTGGTATGTGCCGTCGACCGGGAGGAATGTAATCACGTCATTGTCGGCGTCATAGCTCAGGAAGTCAGGGTCGAAATAGAAGTCGGCCAGGCCGTCCACAGAGTTGAACTCCAGGGTTCCACCCTGAGCGAGGTCGGTGACGAGGGTGTAAATCGAGTTGTCGCCGGTGGCCATCTTCACCCCGTTGAGGTAAACCGGCTTCTCCTCGAAGGGTTGCTCACCCTCCTCGGTGACGGTCAGCACACCCTTGTCGACACCTGCGGTGAAGTCAACGCGGAAGACATAGATCACATTGTCTTTCAGCGTCACACCGTCGAGCAGGTAGAGGTTGCCGTCGTCGTGGCCGTCGCCGTCACCCACACCGATGAGATTCGAGGCGGAGGTCAGGCGGTCGTGTTTGAACTCATTGCCCCAGCTCATGGCGTCGCCGTAGAACTTGAAGTTGGTCGAGGTGGTCTTAACGGTCTTCCCCCCCACGAGGGTCATCTGATAAACCTTGTCGGCCACAGGAGCCATGCAGACAGCCTTCTCGGTAGTCCATCCGGTCTCGTTGGAGCCGATGCCGGGCTTGCCGAAGTCAGCGCCTATCACCCAGAGCGCACCGGTGCCGTCGGCCTGCAGCGAAGCGGGCGCGCCGTTGGAGAGGGTTTCCACACGGAAATACTGAAGCTTCTGGTCGGCGATGACGCGGTAATTGCCACCCATGGCGGTGAAAGTCAGCGAGCCGTCGTCGTTGCGCTTGAACCAGTCGCTGTCAATCCACCAGTCTCCGAAGCTGGAGAACCCTTCGGGGGTAATCGCCTGCCCCTGCGAGAGGGCCATGTCGATGCGGGCGGTGTTCTCGTCGACAGACTCCATCTCCTGGCCGTTGAGCTTCAGCACAGAGAAAGGAGAGGCGGCGAAGGTGCGGGTGTTAAGCTCGATCGCGAACTTGCCGCCGCGCGAGCTGGAGAAAGGTATCGCGTTCTCGGCACCGATGACAACCTGGGAGTTCTCATAGCCGAAGACAAGCTCGTTGCCGTTCTCACCCACTTTCGGGGCGATGACAAAAGCCTTCAGCTTCTGGGGGAAGCGGTCGGAGACGGCGTAAGTGTCGGCGCCGGTCTTATCCATGCGGTATTCCGTTCCATCCTCGGTGCGGAGGGTCAGGTAGGGGAAGTCGGGATGGGTGATTCTCACCGGGAACTCCTGCTCTGAGATGGTGAAGTTGATGTTCTGGAGCACCAGCTTGAGTGTGGCCGTCCCGTCAGGCACATTGGCGAAATACGGCAGGTAAATCTTGCCGGAATAGTCCTTGCCGCTCTCCTTGGTGCGGATGACGGTCTCCTCCACCATCTCGTCGCCGTAATAAAGCTGCGCCTTGAGGGTCGACAGAGCCACCTCGGCGTCTGAGGCGTTGACGGTGAAAGCCAGCGAGTCGCCGAAATGGGCGGTCTCCGTGGCGTCGCGGTAGTCGATTACCGGGTTCCCGAAAAGCTCCTCGTCATCCTTGCACGACCAGAGAAGGGCGGGCATCACGAGGGCCACAGGGAGGATATGTTTCAGTTTCATGGAATGTCAGTTTGAAGGTTACCAGATGAAAGATGCTATGCCCTTGGCGGGAACCGAAGCCGAGAAGTGGCGCGAGCCGTCGTCGAGGGTGATTTTCCGCTCCTCCGTGGAGTTGTTGGAGGCCACGAAGGCATATGAGCCGTCGGGATTGCGGAAAGCGGCGTAAGTCAGGCCGTTGGCGGTGTAGCCCGTGGTGGCGATGCGACGCGCGCCGGGCTTCACGACAGCCGACATGTGACACATGTTGTAGTAGAACGAGTTGCGCCGGATGTTCTTGTAGGAAGCATCGATGTCTACCGCGCCGAAACCGTCGATGCAGCCGCCGGGACGGTTGGGGCCCCGGTTTGCGTCGAGCATCAGGTTCCAGATGATGGCCCCGCGGGCCCAGTTGTTGACAGTTCCGAGGGCAAGCTCCTCCATGTCAGCCACAAGGTGGGTCGAGAGGTTGGCGCCGTCGTTCCAGTCACCGGCGGTCGACTCGGTGAATACCAGCTCCTTGTCGGGGTAGGCGGCATGCACCTTGTTCAGCTCGTCGCGGCTGCCGCCATAGTTGTGGTATGCGGCCCCGGCGATGTAGCGCGAGGCGTCGGCGTCGGCATAAATCTTGGTGGGATACCCCTGCTGGTCGGCCAGGTTGTCATAATTGTAGTTATGGTCGAAAGCGTAGATTTTGGCCTTGATGCCGGCGGCGGCGAACTTCGGGCCTACAGCCTGCTTGATGAAGTCGCGCTGCTCCTCCCATCCCATGAACATCGAGGCGGAGTTGCCACGGTTGAGCGGCTCGTTCTGGAGGGTGACGGCGTAGATGTCGATGCCGTTCTGGCGGAAAGCCTGTATCCACTTGACGAAATACTCGGCGTAATCCTGGTAGTAAGCCGGATTGAGCTGTCCGCCGGTCCAGGAGGTGGTGGGCTTCAGGTCGTTGAGGTTGTTGACCTTCATCCATCGGGGGGCGGTCCAGGGTGAGCCGAGAATCTTGACGTCGGGGTTGATGGCGAGAATCTCCTTCAGCACCGGAATCACGTAGTTGTTCTCCTCGGCCGTCAGCGAGAAGTTCTCGATTCCGGGGGTGTCGCAGCAGGTGTATTCGCTCAGCGAGAAGTCAGAGCAACCGATGCAGACGCGGATGTAGCTCATGCCGTAGCCGTCGGTAACCGAGAAGGTCTCCTTGAGGAACTTGGCGCGGTCTTCGGGAGCCATCTTCATCAGGTTGTAGGCGGTGGAGCCGGTGATGGCCGCCCCGAAACCGTCGATTTCCTGGTAGGTCTGGGAGGGGTCGAGGTATATCGAGCGGGGCGACATGTTGTCTTTCGACGAGAAAGAGATGGCCGAAGGGGTGAGGTCTTTCGAACGGTTGTTGGTGGTTGTCAGCACCCTCACGTCGCCGTCGACCCATACGGGCTGGGGCGCGGTCTCCTCTTCGGGAAACTTCTCGTTGTCGTCACAGGCGGTCGAGCAGAGCGCCAGGGAACATAACAGGGAGCCGAATAACATATTGTTGATTCTGTATTTGGTGGACATGTTTTTGCGGTTTTTGGGATGGCCTCCCCGGGCCGGCCCTCCTGACGCGGAAGGCCGGGCCGGCAGGCCTGTTTGTTAGTAGCCGGGGGTCTGTACCAGGTTGGAGTTCTGGTCGATGGCTCCCTGGGGAATCGGGAGGAGGTAAGAGAACTGGTTGTAGGGTGAACGCTGGGCGTGGCGGCCTGAGTCTTTGGCGTAGACGGCGTTCATCACCTCCTCCACCTTGTCGAGGCGGCAGAGGTCAAACCAGCGCTGCCCTTCGAGGGCCAGCTCCATGCGGCGCTCGTCGAGATAGGCGTTGAGCAGGGCCTGCTGGCTCGACTTCTTGTCGGAGGTCAGCTTGGCAATGCCGGCGCGCTGGCGGATGCGGTCGATGATGTCGGCGGCTCCGGTCAGGTCACCCTTCATGATCAGGGCCTCCGCCTTGAGCAGGAGGATGTCGGCGTAGCGGCATTTGATGATGCTGCTGTATGACGAGCGACACTTGTACATGAAGGCGTAGTTGTCGGCCGGGTAGTAGTTGCTCCAGGTGCATCCATACCAGGCCACGGTCTCGTTGTAGCGCTTGGTGTCGCCGTTCTGCTCGAACAGTCGGGTGAGGTCGCGCGAGGGGGTCACCCACTTGGCCCAGGTGAAGTTGTTGGAGGGGTTGTCGACAGGCGCGCCATACATCCAGGTGCACCAGTTTCCGGCTCCGGTGAAGAAATGCCCCTCGAGAATCGACTCCTTGGTGTCGCGCACCGGCTCGAAGCCGGGGGCGGGAGCGGCCCAGAGGGTGGAGAAGTCGTCGAGCAGGTCGTAGCCGTCGGCGGCGCACTTGTCGGCGTACTCTATCACCTTGTCATAGTTGCGGAGGGTCTTCTCGGCGTAGACCTTGGCGAGGTACGCGTGGGCCACACCCTTTGTGAAGAGGGTCTTGTCGGAGGTCACCTCGGGGGCCCACTGCTCGCCGAAGAGGAGGTCGGCCTCGATGGCGGCGTAAGCCTCCTCGATGGTGTTCTGCTCGGGGAAATACGCGCCGTACATCTCATCCACGTTGTCGGCGGTGATGTTTCCGGCCGACACGGTGATGACCGGAATCGAACCCCAGAGGCGCACCATGTCGAACCATATCATGGCGCGGAAGATGCGGGCCTGGGCGGAGTAGCGGTTCTGCTCAGCCTCCGACAGGGATCCGTCCTGCACCTTGTCGAGGTTCTGTATCATCTTGGTTGCCACGGCGGCATCCTCCAGGAAGCGGCTCCAGTCGCGGGCGATGACCGAGTTCGACCCCTCGATGGAGTTGTCCTCGTAAGGCACCACCTCGGCGCCGGTGGTTCCGACATACGCGTTGTCGGAGTGGCAGTCGGCGATGAGCAGCTGGTCGAGATACCAGTGTTCCTGGCGGTCGGTGATTTTCTTGTAGATGGAGGTCATGTAGCTCTCCACGGCGGCCTTGTCTTTGAAGACCACCTCCTCGGCCTCCTCGGTGACTCCTTCGGTGACATCGGAGTAAGTGTCTTCCGGATCATACTGGAGGGAGCATCCGGTGGGGAGCAGTGACAGGAACAGGCCTGCAGCTGCGGGATATATCAGTTTCTTGATTTTCATTTTTCAGGATATTAAATCTGTTAAGGTCAGAAGACCACGTTCACACCGAGGGTGAAACTCTTGGTCTGGGGATATGTGCCCCAGTCGATGCCCTGCACCGCGCCGCTGTTGCCCCACTGGTTGACCTCGGGATCCATGCCGGAGTATTTCGTCCAGGTAAGCAGGTTGGTGACGGTGAAATAGGGCTGGAGCTTGGCCAGGTGGAGCTTGCGCATCCATTTGCCCGAGAAGTCATAGCTCAGGGTGATGTCCTTGACGCGCAGGTATGAGCCGTCCTCCACGAAGTAGGTGGAGTTCTTCATGTCGAATCCGGCCTTGGGCACATCGGTGATCTGTCCGGGAATCTTCCAGCGGCGGAGCACGTCGGTAATCTGGTTCTTGCCGTCATACATGCCCATCATCTCCATCTTGGAGGCGTTGTAGATGTCGTTGCCGTAAGAGCCCTGGAGGAAGATGCTCAGGTGGAAGCCTTTGTAAGAGAAGGTGTTGGTCATACCGAAGGTGAAGTCGGGGTTGGGGTCGCCGATATAGCCACGGTCGGATGAGGTGATTTTGCCGTCGTTGTTGAGGTCGCGGTAGTTGAGCTCGCCGGTCTCGGGATTGACGCCGTCGGCGAAGTAGCCGTAGAATCCACCCAGGGCACGGCCGGGCTCGTTGCGCACCACATTCTCGTTGACGTAGTCAGAGGTCTTGCCGTCGGTGTAGATTTTCTGGAGCGAGAGCTTGGTGAGCTTGTTCCTGTTGAACGACATGTTGAAGTTGGTGTCCCACTGGAAGGCTCCGGTGAAGTTGTGGGAGGTGATGGCGAACTCGAAACCACGGTTGGTCATCTCACCCTCGTTGCGGGCAATCGAGCTGGCGGCTGCGGCTCCGGCGGGGAGCGACACATTCATCAGCATGTCGGTGGTCTTCTTCCAGTAGATGTCGGCGGTGAAATTCAGGCGGGAGCGGAGCACCGAGAAGTCGATACCGATGTTGGTCTGGGTAGTGGTCTCCCAGGTGAGGTCGGTGGTGCGGAGGTTGGCCTGCGAGATGGAGGGGAGAGCGTTGGCCTGACCCTCTACAAACCATTCGATGCGGTGGATGTTGTAACGCTGCAGGTAGGCGTAGTCGCCGATGCCCGACTGGTTACCGGTCTGGCCCCAGCCGCCGCGTATCTTGAGGTCGTCGATCCACTGGATGTCTTTCATGAACTTCTCCTGCGACATGCGCCAGGCGGCGGAGAATGAAGGGAAGACGCCCCAGCGGTGGTCGGGATGGAGCTTCGAGGAGCCGTCGGCGCGGACGTTGGCGGTCAGCAGGTAACGGTCGTCGAAGTTGTATGCCACGCGGCCGAACCAGGAGAGGATGCCCCAGTCAGAGGCGTTGGTGCCGGTGGAGCTCCAGTCAATCTTGTTGGCGGCGTTGAGGGTGTGGATTGAGCCGTCGCGGAAGTGAGTGCCACGGATGTAGCTCTGTGTCCACTGCGAGTCGGTCCAGGACTGGCCGGCCATCACGTCGAGGCGGTGCTTGCCGAACTGGCGGACGTAGTTGGCCACGTTGTCCCACACAAGCAGCTGGTTTGTCGAGCGGGTGTCGGTGCCGATACCGTAGTTCTCGCGGCCGTAGCTTCCGGCGACGGGGTCGACGAAGTCGGTGTTGTGGCCGTTGCGGCGGTCGAGGGTGAACTTCGAGTTGAATGTCAGGCCGGGGATTATCTTGAACAGCAGGTTGCCGGAGGCAATCAGGCGGTTCTCACGGTTGCGGGCGTTGGCGCCTCGGCCGAGGTTCTCGGCGGGGGAGGTGATGTTGACGCCGTAGAAGTTGTTGTAATACTGCTCGGGGTTCTCGGGATTCCAGACGGGAGCGTAGGTGGGGGTGTTGATTACCGCCAGCACCACGCCGCCTCGGTTGGCGCCGTTACCGGTGTTGATTCCGTTTGAGGTATAGTCGGAGTACATCACGTTGGCGGTGGCGGTGAGCCAGGAGAAGACCTCGGTGTCGACATTGACACGGAAGTTGTAGCGGTTGTAGAACGAGGGCTTGATGACGCCGTCTTCCCTGAGGTAGCCGAGGTTCATCAGGTACTTGGTCTTTCCGGTGTTCTGCGAGATGGAGACCTGGTAGTTCTGGTTCGAGCCGGTGCGGTAGGTCTCGTCGAACCAGTCAGTGCGGTCGCGCAGGTTGTCGGGGAGGGAAATCATGCCGATTTCATCCTGCAGCTCCTTGTACTGGGCGGCGTTGAGCACCTCCATCGACTTGCGCACCTTCGACCAGCCGTATTGGGCGTTGAGGGTCACCGACGGACGCTCTGTGGAGGCCGACTTGGTGGAAATCAGGATGACACCGTTGGCCGCGCGCGAACCGTAGATGGCTGCCGACGAGGCGTCCTTGAGAATCTGCAGGTCGGCGATGTCGCTCGGCGAGAGGAAGTTGATGTTGTCGACAGGAACGCCGTCAACCACATAGAGGGGGTCGTTGGAACCGTTGAAGGAGGTTGTACCGCGCACGCGGATTGTCATCTCACCGCCGGGGGCACCGTTGGGAGAGGTGACCGACACACCGGCAGCCTTTCCCTGGATTGCCTGGGCGGCCGAGACGATGGGACGGTTCTCGAGGTCCTTCGAGGAGATGGTTGAGATGGCGGTGGTGACATCCTTGCGCTTGACCGAGCCGTAGCCGATGACCACGACCTCGTCGAGGATGTTGTTGTCCTCCTCAAGGGTTACCTCCATGCCGTTCCTGGCGGGAGCCTCGACGGTCTTGTAACCGATGTAGCTCACCACGAGAGTGGCGCCCGGATTTGTTTGCAGAGAAAACTCGCCGTCGATGTTTGTCGAGGTGGCGGTCTGTGTGCCTTTGACAAGTACTGTCGCGCCGATCAACGGCTCTCCGGAGGCGTCCTGGACGACTCCGCTGACAGTCGACTGGGCGAACGCTCCGAATGTCCCCGCGAGGAAGACCATCAGGAGGCCTATCAGCCGTGCCGGATTGGAAAATGTTTTTTGCATGGTAGAATTATGGTAAGATTATTAATTGCCAGGTCTGAGGGGGGAGGCAAAGTGAGAGGCCATCCCCATATGCGGGCTGGAGTTGTTATCCGACTGCAAAGTTATTACGAAAACCCAAGCCGGATAATTGCAGGTAATAAGTGGTGGTAAGTGTTAATTAAAAATAAAAGTCTGCGATACAGCTATTTAAGCTACAAACGCCAAAGTGTTTTGGTAAAGTTTAAGATTGTTAAAATATAGTCTTTCCGAGGGAGCGCACCCTTTCGGCGAACTCCTCGCGGGGCACATTCGCTTTCGAGCGGGTGCGCTGGCGGGTGTTGTAGACAGTCTGCACCGAGCAGTGGAGGAATCGGGCGATGGCTGTGGAGTCGGTCAGGCCAAGGCGCACCAGGGCGTAGATGCGAAGCTCGGTGTTGAGCAGGTCTTCCTTCTTCAGCTCGATCTGTTCTTCGGGGCGCAGGAGGGTGTTGAAGTCGCGGACGAAGTCGGGATATATGCCGAGGAAAATCTTGTCGAATGTGCGGTGAAGCTCCTTGATTTCAGACTGCGACAGTTCGGGGGTCTTGGTCAGCTGGCGCAGGTCTTCATACTTGCCCGCCAGCAGCAGGCGGTAGATGTTCTTCCGGAAGTCGTCGAGCTTGCTTATGTAGTTGGAGCAGATGGCGAAGATGTCAGCGATGTATTTCTCCTTCGCCAGGTTGGTGCGCGACAGCTCGTTTGCCCCCTCCCGGGCGTTGGAGTAGAGTCCGGCGAGGGTCTCGTTGGCCTCGACCAGCTGCTCCTTCACCTCCTCAAGCTCCCCGACCTTGCCGTTGAGGGCGAGGTTGGCGTCGTTGAGCAGAGCGCGGCTCTGGCGCAGCCTCTTCATCTGGAAGATGATGAAGACCATGGCCGCCAGCAACCCGAGGAGGATTGCCCCGAGCAGCTTGAGGTAAGTCGAGCCACGGCGTTCCTGCCGCTCCAGCTCGGTCTGGTAGTCGCGGGTAATCTTGTGCTGCAGGTCGGCCAGACGTCCAACGCGCACACGGCTCTTGTACTCGTTGGCGCAGCGGATGCAGTGGCTGATGTAGTCGTTGGCCCTCTTGAGGTTGCGGCGGTCGGTGTAAAGCAGGTTGGCCACCTCCTCGAGTGACGCAATCTCCTTGTTGCACGACCTGACATCGGCCAGTGAGGAGAGGATGAGGTAGCGCAGCATGTTCTCCTGGTCGCCTACCTTCTCGTAAAGGCGGCTCAGCACCCAGGCGTTCATCGCGTCATGGCGTGTCTCGTATCGTGAGCCCTCCATCCGGGCCTGTATCAGCGGCAAGGTCTCCTCGGCGTCGGCCGCGCTGCGCAGCCCTTTCCACCCTACAAACCAGCAATACATAGGGTCATCGGGGGATATGTCGCGGCATACCTTGGCGAGCATCGAGTCGGCCACCGCCCCATAGGGGTAGTCGACGGTGCTGGCCCCCAGGTACTGGTCACGGTGGGTCATCAGGTACAGCACCTGCTCGTCGTAGCGCAGACGCTGGCGGTCGGTAAGCCCGGCGGTGTCGATTTCGGCGATGCAGCGGTCGGCCCGCTCGAGTATCCCGGTGGCTGCGTAGAGGTAAGCCTTGTTGAGGCGCATGTCGGTTACCCAGGAGGGGCGGTCGGCCTTGCGGGCCTGCGCCTCGGCCAGGGAGGCGTAGGTAAGCGCCGAGTCTGAGTCATATGTGCTGTACTCGTCATACAGGTCGGAGGCAATCCAGTAACGTTGCTCCGGGTCAGCGGCACCCGAGAGGTTGGAGCGCAGGCGGTCGATACGGGTCTGCTTGGCTGCCTCATACCCCTCTTGCCCGGCAAGGGCCGAGTCAAGTTTCTCCAGAAGGGTCTCCACCGGGAGCGACGCCAGGGAGGAGCCCTCGGCGGCAGACGCCACACCACACCCCGTGGCCAGGCAGATGATGACCACGAGCGGCAGTAGGATGACACCGGATAAAGACCGGGAGGGTAAGAGGTCCGGGGAGGACGCCCGGGAATCACGAATCGGTTTTTCGGGTACAGAAGGCATAAGCAACAGTAGTCTTCAGGAGGTCGAGGGATGACAAAAGTACATCTTTTTTTGCATTTTTTCCAATTCTTACAGCCTTTTTTTGTAATTTTGCGGCCTAATTCGTGAGGATTAGGATTTTTTCCAACAGGTAACTTTCCAGGTTTATGTCAATCACAAGCAAACTCGAGTTCCGGCCCAAACTGTGGTCGGCGATGAAACATTACGATTCAGCCAAGCTCCAGGCCGACCTCACAGCCGGCGTGGTGGTGGGAATCGTCGCCCTTCCCCTTGCCATCGCGTTCGCCATCGCCAGCGGCGTCAGCCCCACTGTCGGCCTGATGACCGCCATCCTCGGCGGCTTCATGGTGTCGGCCTTCGGCGGCAACTCCGTGCAGATCGGCGGCCCCACCGGGGCGTTCATCGTCATCGTCTACGGCATCATCGCCCGTTTCGGCCTTGAAGGACTCGCCCTGGCCACACTGATGGCCGGACTGATACTGGTGCTGATGGGGCTCTTCCGTCTCGGCACAGTCATCAAGTTCATCCCCTACCCCATCGTCATCGGCTTCACCGCCGGTATCGCCCTGACGATTTTCTCCACCCAGATCAACGACTTCTTCGGGCTGGGCCTGAAGGACATCCCCTCTGAGTTCATCCCCAAATGGGGTGTCTACCTCTCCAATTTCGGCAATATCGACTGGCTGACACTCGCCGTGGGGCTCGTCACCCTGGCTATCATCATACTGACCCCCAAGGTGTCGAAACGCCTCCCGGGCGCGCTCGTGGCCATCATACTGGTGACAGCCGCCGTCTATGTCATGGGGCTGTACGGTATCGGAGGTGACATCGCCACCATCGGCGGCCGCTTCGGCGAGCTCAAGGCCGAGATGCCCCGCCTGCAGAGCTTCTCGTTCAACATGAAGACCATCAACATGCTCCTGCCGTCGGCCTTCACCATCGCCATGCTCGGCGCCATCGAGTCGCTGCTGTCGGCCACCGTCGCCGACGGTGTGACAGGCTCCCGCACCAACACCAACACCGAGCTCATCGGCCAGGGACTGGCCAACATCGCCGTCCCCTTCATCGGCGGAATCCCCGTCACCGGGGCCATCGCCCGCACGATGACAAACATCACCAACGGAGGCCGCACACCCGTGGCGGGCATAGTCCACGCCCTGGTGCTGCTGGCCATCTTCATCTTCCTGATGCCGCTGATATGCCTTGTGCCGATGGCCTGCCTGGCCGCCGTGCTGATGGTCGTGGCCTACAACATGAGCGGCTGGCGCACCATAGCGGGTCTCTTCAAGGCCCCCAAGAGCGACCTTTCGGTGCTGATAGTCACCTTCCTGCTGACCGTCATCCTCGACCTTACCATCGCCATCGAAATCGGGCTTCTGCTCGCCGTGGTGCTCTTCCTGCGCCGCGTCATGGAGAACACCCAGATCAAAGTCTACTCCGAGCAGCTTGATGTCGCCGAAGGCACCGACCTCGACGCCGCCCACCACGAAGTGCTTGACGTGCTTCCCGGGGTTGAAGTCTACGAAATCGACGGCCCCTTCTTCTTCGGCATCGCCACCAAGTTCGAGGAGCTGATGCGCTCCACCCCCGGCCAGAAACCGGTCGTCCGCATCCTGCGTATGAGGAAAGTGCCCTTCATCGACTCCACCGCCCTCCACAACCTCGAGATACTCATCAAGTCGTCTCAGGCCGACAACATCCACGTCGTGCTGTCCGGCGTGCGTGACACCGTCCGCCAGACCCTCGTCAAGGCCGGCATAGACCGCCTGGTGGGCGAAGACCATGTCTGCTCCCACATCTCCCAGGCCGTGGTGATGGCCAACCGCATCGCCGCCGCGTCAGGCCCCACCACTCCCGACGAGGAGTCGCCGGCCCTCGCCTGATTCCGGGACAACCTCCCGCGCAAAAATCGCAATATATTGTGATTTCACGTCAGAAGCGCCCATCCCCGGCGCTCCAGACCGCAAAAATCGCAACATATTGCGATTTTTGTATCCGGCAATCCGTTTTTTTCCGTATATTTGCCAAAAATCACAACATATTGCGATTATCATGGACGCCAAGAGCATAGGCAAACATATAAAACAGCGGCGCAGGCAGCTTGACATATCACAATACACGCTGGCCGCACTCTCGGGGATAAGCGTCAACACGGTGGTTGCCATCGAGAGGGGGGAAGGCAATCCCCGCCTCGACAACATCCTATCGGTGCTTGAAACCCTCGGGCTGCAATTCGCCGTGACTCTCAAATCTGACAATCCTTCGGCTTATGAGGAAATGTGAAATATTGCTGCACGGCGTGAAAGCCGGCACACTCACCGAATTTGACAACCGGACATATGAATTTGTCTATGACAGCTGTTACCTCTCTTCGGCTGAAAGCGAGCCGATAAGCCTGACTATGCCCCTCCAGAGGGAGCCATATGTCTCGGGCTATCTCTTCCCTTTTTTCGCCAACCTGCTTTCTGAGGGTGACAACCGCAAGATACAGGCGGCCATACTCCGCATAGACCCTGACGATGATTTCGGCATATTGCTGGCTTCCGCCCGCTTCGACACAATCGGAGCCGTCACCGTAAAGCCGGTCAAATAAGTGAACATCAATCCACAAGATAGCCTGAATTGAATATGGAACTGTCAGTATGCCCCTCATCTCTCGCGCCGGGCCACGCGACTTATTCCCCCGACTCCCGCAAAGCATTGTTCGACGGAGCGGCCATAAGCCATATCCTTCCATTCCCGTCCCCCTCGGCCAACACTATAGAAGCCAAGGAAGCGTTGAAAAACTCCGGACGCCTCTCCCTCTCCGGCGCCCAGCCCAAATTCGGGATGGTAGCCGACGGCGATTCGCTGCGATACTCCGCCGAGGGTGAGCAAAGTTCCCACATCCTGAAACCTCGTCCGGTGGCAATGCACATCATCGACCCGGAATATTGCGCCGCCAACGAGAACCTGACGATGCTGCGGCCGTGAGGGGAAGGTAACATTTTATCCTACGGGAGGGGGAGAGAGGGGTGTAACTTTGCGGGAAAAAAGTTACACTATGGACAGACACACAAAGGCCCGGAAGGGCACAACGGCGCGGGGTGTGCTCAATGATGAGGGGCAGATGATGGAGGCGGTCAACCTCCGCCGCGACACGGCAAACCCCGGGATATGGCGCAGGGGCGGGATGCCACGCAAGGTTTCGGATTACGACGCGCTCCCTTTCGCGCGGTTCTCACCTTTCGGCGACGGGAGGGAGGTATGTCTCCTCTGCGGAGGCGACAACCGTCTGTACTGCTCCGTCTCTGACGCCGGGAGGGGGGGAGACGAGGTTGAGGGAGCGGACAGCCTGCCAACCCTGCTCGGGTCGCTCCCCGCGCGTCCGCTGCTGGCGGTGACCTCCACTCCGGGGATGATACGGCTGCTTGTGGCCCATCAGCCTGACCAATACCTGACTTACGATGAGAATCTCAACCTGACTTTCCACGGGAGGATGCCGCAGCTTCCCCCGGTAAAACTTGTTGCCGCTGAATACAACACCCTTTACGGGGCGGTGGCCACGGTGAGCCTTTCCGGGGGAAGCCCCGGGACATCAGGCTCGCAGCTCAACGAGGCTGACAACCGTCTGCTGACCAGCGCCCTGGTCGGATGCTACGACCGCCTGAAACTCCAGGCGGCGGGGATGGGGTATTGCTCCCAGCCGGTGGTGGCCCGCTACCGCCTGCTTGACGCGGCGGGCAACACCGTGGGGGTGGGGCCGTCGGTGGTGCTGTCGGCGGCCGAAGGGTTCTCAGCCACCGAGGGGGTGGTGATGGTCTCCCACGACAACCTCCAGACCCTCGGTGAGGGGAGGATAGTGATGCCGGTGTTCAGGCCGGCGGTTGTCGCGCCCCCATCCTTGCCGGCTCCCTGGAACCGTCTGATAAGCAAGCTTGTTGTTGAAATCACCGAGGAAATCGAACCGCTGCAACGCTCCCTCCAGGCTCCCCACGGGGTGTTGCGCGACACCCCCTCCGGGAGGGTGACGGTCACCGCCAAGCTCCCCGGTTTCGCCAACGGCACTGTCACCGACCTCCCCCGCCTGCGCCGCCTCGGCCTGGAGGGGATGGGGGCGGCTATGAGGGTTGCCGCAGAGTTCGACACCCCTTTCGCGGGAGGAATCGGTGAGGTCGGATCGGCGGTGGCCGTCGCTGTTCCGGGCGAAAAGCCTGTCTCGCCGGTGTCTGACGCCGCCGAAGCCCTCTCGGCGATGGGCCGCAGCTGGTCGGCGGCCCTTACCGCCGGGGATGTCACGGTGTTGTGCAATCCCCTCCGCGAACAGGCGGGGGGATGGTCGCCCGACTGCTTCGTGGCCTCGCGCGACAGCGGGGAGGGGACGGTGTGGCGGATGGCATTCAGCGTCACCCTCACCACCCCCGCCGGCACCGTCAGGGTAAGGGAGGAATGCGGCGGCCTGGGGAACGCCCCCGCGAGCCTGTCGCCGGTGCTGTCATACCCCTCCCGCGACGCCACATCCCTGACCGTCACCTACCTCTCCCCCGGCGGCACTGTATATGAGGAGACCTTCCCCCTCACCCCGCTTCCGGGACACGACCTTGCCTGTCACGCCTCCCCCGGCCTCACGCGCATCACCCTGCAGAACACCGTCGGGGCATATCTCCCATCGGGGGGAGAACTGCCGCCGAGGCTTGAGGAGGGGGTGGCCGAGACCTACCTGACCGCCGACCTGGGTCAGCGCATCGACCGCAGGAGAATATCAGGCGGAGAGATAAAGGGGGTAAGAATACTGCCACGCGGGGCGACAGGATGGGATTTCTCACGCTCCAAGCTGCTGTTTTTCAGCGAGGAGGGCACCACCCTCTCGACCCTCTACGCCGACGGGCGGTTTCACAGCTGCGCCCCGGTTGACCACCGCCCCGTGACCCATCCCGGGGCCATATGCGAGGCTACCGGGAGTTCCGGCGCGTCGCTGCTCCTCTACGCGGGGAATGACCTGGTGGAGATTTCCGGCCAGAAAGCCGCGACGGTAGTGGCCGGGCTGGGTGACCCCCTTGGCAACAGCAGGGTTGACATCGGATGGGACGGCACCCACCGCGAGGTCTGGCTTGCCCCGGACGACGGGAAGGGGTCACTTTTCCGCCTATCCGCCGAGGGGGAGCTTATCCGGGCCATCCTCCCCGGAGTCAACGCTCCCGCCGGGGAGGATACACCCTCCGGCACGGAGCAAACCCCGATGCGGTTCGCAACCGACCGGGGAAGGCTGCTGCTCGCAACCGCCGGAGGGGCATACGACCTCTCGGAGGAGGTGGAATGCAGGTCTCTCGGAATTGTGCTGCGCCACCGCCACCACCCCTCCTCCCCTCCCGGCCGACTCACGACCCTCATCTTCGCCTCAGATGTCAACGGCACGGTGACCCTATCGGGTGACCGTGGCACGGAAATACCCGAACCGCTGCTGCGCCTGGGGTTCGAGGGGGCTGTCAACTCCCCGGTGAGCGTCAGGCTGGCGGCTCCCCGCCGCCGTTGGCTGGAGACATCGCTGTCACTCGCCGCCTCCCCCGACCTGGCGATAACCGGCTGCGGGGTGGAGCTGGATGAATGACGCGTCCCCCGCTTTGCCTTATGACTCAACTCACTCTTTTACTGAAACACACACATTGCTTATGATGGATAATTTCGATGCAATCTGGGAGGAGAACCTGCGCCGCAACCGGCTGCGCGACCGCCTGGAGCATTTCGACCCCGTCAGGGGGGAGGGATGCTCCGGCGACCGCGTGGAGGTAGGGCCGGAGCCCTGGACCGAGGGGCGGGAGCTTGTCCCCCGCGAGATGCTTGACGACCCGAAATACCCTTCCGCCCGTGATTCGCTGGCTTGGACGCGCCTGCGTTGCCGCCACGATTTCGAGTACTGGGCGGCCAAATGCTGCCGCATCAAGGACAAGAACAGCCGCCGGATAGTGCCCTTCATCCTCAACCGCCCCCAGCGGAGGGTGGTGAAGCTGCTCGAGGCCGACCGCCGGGCGGGAAGACCGATGAGGATGGTGATTCTGAAAGCCCGCCAGTGGGGCGGCTCCACGGTGGTGGAGATGTACATAGCGTGGATACAGACGGTGCTCGCCACCGGCTGCCACGCCATCGTCTGCGGGGCCGAGAAGACCGGCACTCAGGTTGTGCTGAACCTCTACGCCGACATGCTCGCCCATTACCCCGAGGAGCTGTGGGAGGGGGAATCGATGCCGAGGCTGCGCACCTCCCGTGGAATCATGCAGCTCGAAGGACGCGACAACCGTGTCTACCTGGCCGCCTCCACCAATCCCAACGCCGTGCGCGGTGTGGATGCCTCCCTTGTTCATCTGACCGAGGCGGCTTACTGGAAGGCGACCAAGGGGAAAGACCCCTGGGACGCGGTCAGGGCGATATACTGCTCTGTGGCGATGGCCCCGATGACGATGATTGTGATGGAGTCGACGGCCGACGGTGTGGGCTCATTCTTCCATGAGGAGTGGCTCAGGGCGGAGAGCGGAAGCAGCGGGAAGCGGGCGGTCTTCGTCCCCTGGCACGAGATAAAGGCTTACTCCCTGGCGTTCCCCTCGACTGGGGAGGCGAGGGAGCTGTGGAACAGCCTTGACCCTTACGAACGGGAACTTTGGGAGACCGAGGGGCTGACCCTTGAGCAGCTCCACTGGTACAACCGTCGGCGCCGCGAGATGAAAGACCACGCCAAGATGAAGAGCGAGTTCCCGTCGACAGCCCTGGAGGCGTTCACCTCCACCTCAAGCAATGTTTTCAACCCCGAGAAGACGGAATTGCTCCGCCGGGGATGCGCCGAGCCGGTTGTCTCGGGCGATGTGGTTTCGGCCGGAGGGGAGCTTTCCGGCCCACGGTCTCTGCGCGGCGTCAGGTTCGAGGCCGACCCCTCGGGAGGGCTGCATGTCTGGGAACTGCCTGAGGAGGGGGCGTCATATGTGGTGGCGGTCGATGTCGGAGGGTTGAGCGACAAGGCCGACTGGAGCGTGGTGGCGGTGATGAGGCGCGGGACGGTGCCCCGGGTGGCCGCCCAGTGGCGCGGCCATATCGACCACGACCTGCTGGCCTGGAAGGGGGCTATGATTGCGTCGCTCTACAACAACGCGCGCCTGGTATTCGAGAGCAACACCCTGGAGAGCCACGACTCATCCTCTGATGAGGCCGCCTACCGCCAGGGGGCACTTATCCTCCACGAGCTTTACCGCCATTACCGCAACCTCTACCGCCGCCGGGCGCCGGGCGGAAGCCGTGTGAGCCGCATCCCGGGCTTCCACACCAATCGCCAGACCAAGCAGATGATTATCTCGGGACTTGTGGCGGCGGTGCGCGACGGCAGGTATGCCGAACGTTGCCGCGAGGCCTGCGACGAGCTCGACTTCTACGAGCGTCGTCCCAACGGTTCATACGGGGCGCGCCAGGGACGCCACGACGACATGCTGATGACCCGCGCCATCGCCCTCCACGTCTGCCGGGAGGAATCCGCCGATGAGGATACCGACCCCGAACTCACAGCGTACCTCTCCTCCTGGGGCGACACCCGGTAGGATTGCGCGGAATGCTCTCCTACCACATATTTTTAATTTCTCTCGTTTTTAATTTCTCTCGTTTTTAATTTCTCACGCAGATTAAATTTTTCTCACGCAGATTCCGCAGATACCGCAGATTAATCGCAGATTATTTTTAGAGATAAGGAGGATTAAGCGGATTTTTGGAAAAGGTCTCACAGATTACACAGATTACACAGATAGCCATCCGGATGGGAATCCAATAACATTCCATCCGGATGGGAATCCAATAACATTCCATCCGGATGGCTATCTGTGTAATCTGTGTAATCTGTGAGACCCTTCTTTGTTATCTGCGATTAATCTGCGGTATCTGCGGAATCTGCGTGAGAAAAATTTAATCTGCGTGAGACATTATTGGCATAAAAAAGAGGCAAGGGAAATCTCGCGACTTTCCTTGCCCAGCATACGTAGTAAT
>CAMWVQ010000041.1 GCA_947177635.1 uncultured Porphyromonadaceae bacterium
ATTCGGGGGTGGGATATATGTAGCGCGCGTCGGCACCGGTCATCTTCACCTCCTTTACTTTCACCGTATTGTATCGCATATCGACATCCGCGCCGAGTATGTCGCCCTGGGCGAGGTAACAGCTGAGGTCGGTTATTGTCGGCTCGATGGCCATGTCATAGTCGATGCGCTTCATCTGTCCCCGGTCGAGGATGATGTGCCAGTTGACAGGCACGGAATCGGTCGGCGCGGGCTTGGGCACCGTGTCGGGGCGGATGGCCATGTCGACCTTTCCGCTGTCGATGGCCAGGGATGAGACCCTGACATTCTGTGAGGAGAGATGCACGCGCGCGCCGTCGAGTGAGGCCAGCTCCACACGGGCGTTCATATAGAAAGCGGAGTCGGGTGTGCCGAGCCGGAAGTCGGTCTTGTCGAGCCGGGCCTCCCTGGCAACTATCTCGCCGGTGAAGAGGGGGGTGAGAGCGACACCGATGGTCGCCCGGGAGGTCTTGACCTCCATCCCGGGTGTGCGGAAATCGAGGGAGTCTACGGCCACGTCGAGGGGGAAGCTGAGGCGGAACTTCCTGACGGATATTTCCATCTCGCCGGGCTTGTTGACCATTTTCAGCACCTGCGGGACGACAATGTCCTGGACTGGAGGCAGATAAAGCAGGAACACGACAAGAGCCACCAGGCCTGCTATGCCCAGCAGCATCCATAACAATGCCTTGAAAATTACTTTTACAGCTTTCTCCACAGCCTTCTCTCGTTAAAATAGTTGAAACTTCAAAGGGAAAACACCCCCGGCCCGGAAAAAGTTTTATGATTGTCATCTATAATCCACACGGTCGGAATCCGCCCGACGCCTTGTGGCCCGCCTCAATGCGAGCCGAGCAGATGTTTGAGCGAGAGGCGGGCCCCCTTTATCATCTCGTGGAGGGGGGTGATCACGGGGGTGAAACGGTGGGTTGCCCCCGGGGTGAAGACCTTGAGGGAGCCGTGGTGGCACTTCACGTCGAGTATGTCGTCCATCATCATCGGCTCCCCGTCGATATGGGCCTCCCCCGCCCCGTTGCGGTAGATGACACAGGCGGGGGCACGGAAGGTGTGGACCATCGTGTTCTTGTTGATGTATCCGGTGAATATGTCCATACCCATGACGGCGGCATCGATGGCGGTGCCGCTGTGGACTATCGTGATGTCGAGCAGGCCGTCGGTGATGCTCGCCTCGGGGGCGATGTAGGCGTTGTTGCCCCACTGCGAGGCGTTGCAGACGGCTATCAGGAATGCCTTCTCGGTCAGCAGCTTGCCGTTGGCCGAGACGGTGTAGGTCTGGGGGCGGTACTGCACATACTCCGAAATCGCGCTCTTGATGTATGACAGCATCCCCCGTCGGCTCTGGCGGGCGAACCGGTGGCTGACGGCGGCGTCGAAGCCCATGCCGAAGGTGCAGAAGAACGGACGGCCGTTGACTGTCCCGTAGTCTGAGTCCACGACATTGTCGGCGGCGATGACTTTAAGGGCCAGGGAGATGTCGACAGGAATCTGGAGATGGCGCGCCAGGCCGTTGCCCGACCCGGCGGGGAGTATTCCGAGGGCGGTCTCGGTGGAGCAGAGGGCGCGGGCGGTCTCGTTGACGGTGCCGTCGCCTCCGCAGGCGAGCACCCCGTAGTAGCCTTTGCGGGCGGCTTCCCCGGCGAGGCGGGTGGCGTCGCCGCGCGCCCCGGTGAGGCGCACGTCGACTTCGTGGCCGCAGGCTTCCATCGCCTGCTCCACCGTCTCTACCACCCCTTTCTTCGAGCCTGTCCCGGAGATGGGGTTGATGATGAGCATCAGTCTCGCCATCAGCCTCGTCTATCAGTCTGTGACTTTGAGGAGATAGTAGTTCTTCTTCCCTTTCTGGACGAGTATGTACTTGTCGTTGAGAAGCATATCCTCGGAAGCGGGGGAGTAGGGGTCGGCCACCTTCTCCTTGTTGATGGCGAAACCGCCACCCTGGGCCAGCTTGCGCAGCTCACCCTTGGAGGGGAAGACGGGAGCGTGGTCTACCAGCAGGTCGGCGAGCTTGACTCCATCCTTGAGAAGCTGGCGGGAAATCTCAAACTGCGGCACACCCTCGAAGACGGCCAGCAGGGTTGCCTCGTCGATTTTGTGGAGGGCGTCTGTGGCCTTGTTGCTGAAGAGAATCTGCGACGCCTCGACGGCCATCTCGTAATCCTCGGCGGAGTGGACCATGGTGGTGATTTCCTTGGCCAGGCGTTTCTGGAGGGGACGCATCCCGGGATCGGCCTTCTGCTGCTCGATGAGCGAGTCGATTTCCTCCTTGTCGAGGATGGTGAATATCTTGATGTATTTCTCGGCGTCGGTGTCGCTGACGTTGAGCCAGAACTGGTAGAACTGGTAGGGGGTGGTGCGTTTGGGGTCGAGCCATACGTTTCCGCTCTCGGTCTTGCCGAACTTGCCGCCGTCGGCCTTGGTGATCAGCGGGCAGGTGAGGGCGAAAGCGTCGTCACCCCCGGCGATGCGGCGGATAAGCTCGGTGCCGGTGGTGATGTTGCCCCACTGGTCTGAGCCGCCGAGCTGCAGGTGACAGCCCTGGTTCTGGTAGAGATAGAGGAAGTCGTAGCCCTGGAGGAGCTGGTATGAGAACTCGGTGAACGACATGCCCTGGCCCGACTCCCCGGAGAGGCGTTTCTTCACGGAGTCCTTGGCCATCATGTAGTTGACGGTGATGCACTTGCCGATTTCACGGATGAAGTCGAGGAAGCCGAAGTCTTTCATCCAGTCGTAGTTGTTGACCAGGATGGCGGCGTTGGGGGCGTCTGAGTCGAAGTCGAGGAACTTGGCGAGCTGCTTCTTGATGCACTCCTGGTTGTGGCGCAGGGTCTCGACGTCGAGGAGCTTGCGCTCCTGGCTCTTCATCGAGGGGTCGCCGATCATGCCGGTGGCGCCGCCGACCAGGGCGATGGGCTTGTGGCCCGAACGCTGGAAGTGTTTGAGCATCATCACACCTACGAGGTGGCCTATATGGAGCGAGTCGGCGGTGGGGTCGATTCCGAGGTATGCGCTTGTCATACCCTTCTTGAGGTATTCTTCGGTACCGGGCATCGACTGGTGTACCATGCCGCGCCAGGTGAGTTCTTCAATGAAATTCATTATGGGTGGTTTGGGAGTTTTATTGGTTCTGTGACGCCCCTTGTCCGGTCAGGCCAGTTTTGCCAGGGCGGCTTTGATGCGTGACATAGCCTCGCGGAGCTGGTCGTCGGAGGCGGCATAGCTCAGGCGGAGGTAGCCGGGCATGCAGAAGGCCGAACCGGCCACGGTTGCCACGTGGGCCTCCTCCAGCAGATACATCGCCAGGTCTGAGTCGGTGGCGATTTCCTTGACCGTCACGGAGCCGTCTGATGATGTCAGGCGGGCTTCTTTGCCGAGATACGCGCTGACCTCGGGGAAGATGTAGAAGGCGCCGTCGGGCATGTCGAGCTTCAGGCCGGGAATCTCCCTGGCCAGCCCCACGATGAGGTCGCGGCGGCGGCGGAAGGCGGCGAGCATCTCGGCCACGCATTCCTGCGAGCCTCGGTAAGCGGCCTCGGCGGCTTTCTGGGCGATGGAGCAGGTGCCTGAGGTGGTCTGCCCCTGGAGCTTGGTGACGGCCTTGGCGATTTCAACGGGGCCGGCCATGTAGCCGATGCGCCAGCCGGTCATGGCGTATGCCTTGGAGACGCCGTTGACAATCACCAGGCGGTCGGCGATTTCGGGGAACTCCCCGAAGGAGACGTGTCCCTCGGAGGTATAGTTGATATGCTCGTAAATCTCGTCGGAGAGGATGATTACCCGGGGATGGCGCTTGAGCACCTCCACAAGCCCCTTGATTTCCTCTCGGTCATAGACCGCGCCGGAGGGGTTGGAGGGGGAGCAGAGCATCACCATGCGGGTCTTGTCGGTGATCGCGGCCTCAAGCTGGGCGGGAGTAACCTTGAATCCCTGCTCCATCCCGGCGGGAACCAGCACGGGGACACCTTCGGCGAGCTTGACCATCTCGACGTAGCTGACCCAGGCGGGAACGGGGATGACAACCTCGTCGCCGGGGTTGACGGTGGCGAGGATGACATTGCTCAGGGCCTGCTTGGCTCCTGTCGACACAACCACCTGGGCGGCCTCGAACGATGTCTTGTTCTCCTTGCGGAGCTTCCCGGCGATGGCCTCGCGCAGGCTCATGTAGCCGGGTACCGGTGAATAATGGGAATAGTTCTCGTCGATGGCTTTCTTGGCCGCCTCCTTGATGTGGGAGGGGGTGTCGAAGTCGGGTTCTCCGACAGACAGGTTCACGACATCCACGCCTGCGGCTTTCAGCTCGCTGCTCTTCTGTGACATGGCCAAGGTGGCCGAAACGGCCAGCTGCCTGATTCTCTCTGCGATTCTCGAAGTTTCCATAACTTTCCGGTTATTTCATTTCTGCAAAGGTAATCATTATTTCCCAATCACGGAAACATTTCCTCCGCGACATCAAACCACCGGCTCACGAGTCTCACGCAGATTACGCGGATACGCGGATATTACGGATATTAATGGAGGGGTCTCACAGATTACACAGATTACACAGAAGCCATCCGGGCGGAAATCCAACAACATTCCATCCGGATGGCTTCTGTGTAATCTGTGTAATCTGTGAGACCCTTCCCGAAAATCCGCTTAATCTTGATTATCTCTAAAATAATCTGCGTGAGACCCTCCCATATATCTGCCCGGCATCATTTGCCGGGGGCGGCGGGGGCGGCGGAATCGGCCGCCGGGAAGCGGAGGGTGTCGGGGTTCTCGATGAGTCCGGCGCGTATCATTTTGAGGGAGTCGGCATAGGAGAGGTTGTCATCGGCGTTGAGGTCGGCGTTGAGCGAGTCGAGCGACACCGCCGCCCCTCCCGCTTTCCTGAAGTTCAGCCTCCCCAGGCGGGCCTTGGAGACTCCCCGGCGGAATACGTTGTCAATCTGCTGCACGAGGTTGACGCGGGTGTTGTCGGCGATCATCTGCCGCTCCCCTACCATGTTCTCCTTGAACTTGGCCCCGCCGAGCCTTACTTTCATGTTATCGGGGGTGCCCTTGATGTTGATGCCGAACTTGAAGGGTATGGGGGATTTCAGCACCGACACGTGGTAGTTGAGGTTCATCGCCATGTCGTTGTGGCCCATCACCCCGAGGCGGTAACGGTCGATGTCGAACATGAAGGGGTAAAGCTCGATGGTGGAATTCTCGACGACAACCTCAACGGCCATATGATCTATCATATTCTTTTTCTTGTCTTTGAACAGGAGCCATTTAGATATGGTCTTGAAGGTGTCGGGGTCGAGCAGCACCAGCGAGTCACCCTCGATTTTGATTGCCGCCCGCAGCGAGGGGATGTCGATGTCCATGTTGCGCTCCAGGTCGGTGGTGACGGCGATGTCGGCGTTGACAGTCCCGGCGAAGTCTCGCATGGCAGGCAGCAGGGTGTCGATGGCCGGTACGAGGGCGGTAAGCCTGTCGAGGCGGAAGCGGTCTACCTTCATGCCCAGGCCGAACTGCAGCGAGTCGGGATTGAGCGAGGAATACAGGCCGTTGACCGAAAGAGTGCCGATGTCGGCCGACGCCGAGAGGTTGCGCAGGTTGACAGCCCCGTCATACACCAGCAGGTCTCCCCTGAAACGCTCCAGCTCGAGGTCGGAGTAGAGGATATGGGCGGCCCGCATCCGCAGATGCGCGTCGATGTTGTGGGGGACAAGCACCGGCCCGGCGGCCACGGTGTCGGCCCTGGCGGCCAGGTTGTCGGCCTCGCTGTCGTCGTCGTTGCCCCATACCGAGGTGGAGTCGGTCTGATGGGCCAGCGCCGGTCCGGCGAAAATCGCCTTGACAATCTGGTTGACGTTTATGGTGTCGGACTGCACGTCGAGCGACACCCCGAGAGTGTTGTCGCGGCGTGAGGTCAGCGCGCGTCGCAGGTTAGAGATGGTGCCGTTGATGAGGAAATCGCTCTCCCCGGCCTTGTATTTCAGGTCGGTCAGTATGATTGAGTCGGAGTTGAAGCGCAGGTCGATATTTGTCAGGCGGTTGCGCAGGGGGAACCAGGGGGTGGTCAGGCTGCCGCGCTTGGCGCGGAGCGTCCCCTTGTAGTCCCATCGGCGCAGCAACCGGCGGTCTTCCCTGTCGAGCGTCATGTCGATGTCGCCGTTGGCCTCAGCCTCGGCGGCGGCGAGGGAGTCACGCCGAACCCTGGCCGCTGAATCCACGGGGTTGGCGTTCTTCACCACCTTCCTACGTGTTTTCCTCTCCCGGAGGTTGACAGTGAGGGCCATCTCGGTGTCGCGCAGCGATACCCGGTTGAGGGCCTGACCGAACATCATCCGCCCGGCGAAGACCCTCAGGTTCATCAGCGGCGAACGGGCGTTACCCTTGTAGCGGGTCAGCGCGCCACCGATGCGGGCGTCACGCAGGCGCGCCCTCATCGAGTCGGCGGGGGCGTCGAACTTCAGCCGCTCCACAGCCACAGAACCGCCGAAGGGGTTGATTTCGGTGGTGTCGGCCGAACTGCTGCGGTTCACCGTGCCGGCTCCCGCCTTGAAGTTCTTCATCTCAAGGTTCATGCCGAGGCCCACAGCCGAGAGGGTGTCGATTTTCAGCGACACCTGCAACAGGGAGTCGACCTTGTGGCCGTCGCGGACAAAAGAGTCGGTGGTGCCGAACTCCACCACCCCTTCGCGGAGCCAGGCGGTCATCATCCCCTCGGCGTCGGCGTGGATCTGCCTGAGTGTCAGTGAACCGTCGGCCATCACGCGGTGGAAGTTATCCTCCGTCAGGTCACTCATGGCGAAACGGAACGATGTCTCCCCGTTGATTTTCCCCGAGAGCTGCACCGGAATCTCGGCGGCCAGGCGCGGGGGAATCTTCGACAGGTCTACAGAGCCGTTGAAGTCGCCGTCAACCCTGGGGTCGGCCATCACATTGGTGGCCTTGACATTGAGGTCGAGGTTCACCCCCTCCCCTGCCAGATGGAGCTTCCTGAGGTCGAAGAGTGACTTGTCGATGTCGGCGCCGTCGAAGTCAACGGCCAGCTCGCCCGAGAACTCCGAGAAACGTAGGGTCTGGTATGTGGCGCGGCAGCGGGGTATCGAGAGGGTCGCCTTGACTGACGGGAGGATAGAGTCGGCGAGCCTCCAGGGACGGGTCAGCTCGGCGGTGGCCGAAACCAGCATGTCGGTTTTCAGAGGGTCGGTGAATTTCCTCAGTTCGGCGGGGAGATGGGCCAGCGCCTCCTCGACCGGTATGTCGGTGACCTTGCCGTTGAAAGCCGTCACCACCGGGTCGCCCGAGAAGTCGGCGGCGGTGGAGAAGAGCAGCGAATAATTGTCGAGCCTGAGGGTGACATCCTCGGCAGAGATTGCCATCGGCGCCGACGGCTCCCACCGCAGCGCCCCGTCGAGGCCGAAAGTCAGGTCGGCGAAGTCGAACTCGCTGAGGAACGGCAGAGCGGCGGCTCCATCCAGGCTGAGGCGGTAGAGGGGAGCGTCATCCCCCTCGAGGGTGACATTCCCGAGGCGCGCGCAGACATCGAGGGAATCGGCCAGGGAGCGGTAGCGCAGCGGCCCCGCCTGCAGTATCCTGAAACTGTTGATGCGTATGCCGGGGATTGAGGCGGCGGTGGTGTCGGCATCCTCCGACGTCGGGAAAATCAGGTAGTTGGCCACGGAGTCGCTGACCTGCACGAGGTTGACCTCCGGACGGTCTATCACCACGTCGCGGAGGTGGATGTTACCCGCCAGCAGCTGCATGACATTCACCGTGCCGCTGAACGACCTGACGCTAAGCAGCGAGTCGGCCCCGGCGGGAAGCGTCTCCCTCACGGAGGGGGGGAGCCCGTCGAGCGAACGTGACACGATTCTCAGCGAGTCAACGTCGAGCCTCATCCTGGGGAAGGTCTTCCAGAAGGTCAGCTCCACCCTCCCGACGGCCACATCGGCGTCGAGGTATCCGGAGGCGTACTTCTCGACCAGCGGGGTCAGGCGCGACGGGGTCAGTATCCAGACTATCAGGGAGCATGTCAGCAGGAACAGCCCGGCGACCACGGCGGCGGTCACTCCGGCCCATTTCAGCACACGCCTCCACAGGGGCTTTTTCCTCCGGGGTTCTTTCCCGGTGTTGTCAGGGTTTTCGGTCATATCAACGGACGGTTATGTGGTAACACGACTGTTTGCGCTCATACTTGACATAGCACCTGTCGCGGCGGCGCATGTCCTCCACCACCTCCCCCAGCAGGTTCTTCATGTCCTCCTGGGTGCGGGGAATCGAGGGGGTGTCGCAGATGAACTTCAGATACGAGATGTCAAACGTTGTAGCGTAGAGGTGGGCCGAGGTGTCGACGGCGTTGCGGTTGCGGCGGCGCAGGCGTTTCACCAGGGAGGGTGTGCGCAGCACACTGGTCACCTTCACGCGGTAGTAGCCCCCGCCACGGGCCGTCAGCGAGTCCCTGAACGCCATGCCGATGTCTTTCAGCAGCGTGTGGGCCTTCGGGACGAGGTAAGGCACCGAGTGGGTCAGGTCGTCGAGGTAATACGCCTCGCAGGTCTCCAGCCGTTCGAGCCGCCCGGCCTGTTCCCAGACCTGGCGGAGGTTGTGGAGGGGCTGTATGCCGTTGGCCTCGGCCACGGCTATATGTAACTTGTTGCTGTCGTTGAACACCCTCCCCAGCGAACCGCCCAGACCGTTGATTTTCATCTTGATTCCCCCGGGGGGCATCGAGTCGTAATGGGCCTCGTAGGGGTTGTGGCTCCTGACGGTGTCGTAAGGGGCGAGCATCGACATCAGGCGGCGGTGGCGCGCGCCGTGGGGGTCATCCCCCTCTGCGGCCGCCACATCCGCCCCAGCGGGGGTAAGCCCCGACGACAATGCCGCCATCGAGGCGTTGAAGGCCGCCTCGCGGCTCTGGGGGCCTACGGCCATAAGCGCCGACTCATGGAGGGCCTCTGTCCCCCGGTCGCTCCCGCAGGAGCATATCCCGCAGGCGGCCGCCGAGGCCACGACGACGCCAAACAATATGTTCAACCTGTTTTTACTCATATTTTCGTTACCGCAAAGTTAGCCAATTTAGCCGAAAGCGCATAATATTTTTTGCCCCACCCCTTTTTACTCTCTGTCAGGCAATAAAAGCCGCTTTTTTCAGTTTAAAATTATGGATTACAACAACCCTCTTGAATATGAACCGATTCTCACGTTTCCTCATATCAGCCGCCGCGATTCTGGGCGGCTCCTCACTTGCCTCAGCCCTGACTGTCAGTGTGCTACCCGGAGGGCTGCGCCAGGCTGTCTCGGCTCACTCCGACCCCGCCGCCGAGACGGAGCTGAAAGTGACAGGCGCAATCAACGCCGCCGACTTCGACTTCATCCGTGAGATGACCTCGCTCCGCACCCTCGACCTCTCGGGGGCCACAGTGGCCTCTTACTCGGGAGCGAAGACCGAGACCGGGCTCAACGCCGCCAACGCCAACACCCTCCCCGACTGCGCCCTGATGTCGGGCACTTTCACAACCCTCTCCCTCCCCGCCAGAATCACCGAAATCGCTGACGGCGCACTCGGTGCTTGCGCGGCCGAGGCTGTCGTGATTCCCGCCACCGTGACCCGCATCGGCGACGGGGCGTTCGCCGGGATGAAGAACCTCAAATCGGTAACCATACCCTCCTCGGTGAACTCCCTGGGGAGCATGGCTTTCCGTGACTGCCCGCTGCTTGAAACAGTGACGGTCAACGCCTCCATCCGGGAACTCCCTGAAAACACTTTCCGCAACTGCCCCAGGCTGTCATCAGTGGCCCTTCCCTCCTCGCTGACCGCCATCGGCGACGGCGCCTTCGCCGGATGCACCTCCCTGGCCTCCATCACCCTCCCCGCCGCCCTGACCTCTGTCGGTGACCAGGCGTTCACTGCCACCGGCCTCACCGCCGCCGACCTCTCCGGCAAGTCGCTCCGCGAAATCGGGGCATGGGCGTTCGCCGGATGCCCCTCGCTGACCGCCATCTCGCTCAGCGACGCCATCGAGGAAATCGGCGCGGGCGCGTTCTTCAACAACCCCGCCCTAAACGTGACCCTCGGCGAGATTGCCGCAAACCTCACGGCGATTCCCGACTACCTCCTCTACGGGGCCACCTCCGCATCGGCCGACGGCCTGGGCGACACCCAGGTCGAGAGCATCGGCAACCACGCCCTCTCAGGGATGACCTCCTCAAAAGTCACCCTCCCCGCCACACTCGCCTCGCTGGGCGACAACGCGATGGAACGCTGGGCCAACCTGACCGAAATCGACGCCAAGAGCCTCGCGGAAGTGCCGCAGCTGGGCGAAAGCGTGTGGGAAGACACCCCGCAGGCCACAACCGTGCTGTACGTCCCCCAGTCACTCCTGGAGACATTCAAAGACACCCCCCAGTGGCAGGAATTCGACCTCCGTGCCGAAACCTCCTCCAGCAACGGGAGCATCGCCGAGGAAACCGCCGCCCCCCTGCGCGCCGCCTTCGACGGCATGCTGCTGATGGTTGAAGCCCCCTGCGACATCCTCGCCGCACAGCTCTACGACATCTCGGGCCGCTGTCTCACCGTCAGCCGCTCCGCCGCCGACACCCGCCTGACCCTCGACACCGCCCCCTTCGACACCCGCGTCTTCCTCCTGCGCCTCAACCTCGCCGACGGCACCACCCCCGTCCTCAAACTCCTCCGCTAACCCCTGCCCCCCTTTCACACGGATTAATTTGGCAAGGGGGTATCACGCAGATTAATTTTTTGGGGAACGGTCTCACGCAGATACCGCAGATACCGCAGATTAATCGCAGATAAAATTCAGATTCACGCAGATTACACGGATTAATCGCAGATATAAGCAGATATAAAAGGAGGTCTCACAGATTACACAGATTACACAGATGCCATCCGGACGGAAATCCAGCAACATTCCATCCGGATGGCATCTGTGTAATCTGTGTAATCTGTGAGACCTTTCCCAAAAATCCGCTTAATCTTGATTATCTCTAAAATAATCTGCGTGAATCTGAATTTTATCTGCGATTAATCTGCGGTATCTGCGGAATCTGCGTGAGACCTTTTCCCAAAAATTTAATCCGCGAGAGACCCGCGAAAACGACAATCGCCCGGCAGCCACAAACTGCCGGGCGACGTTAATCACTCTAAATTCTGCGGAATCGAAATCTGAATCAGATGGAGAAGGCGGCGCGGAGCTGGTCGACATGGTCGAGCTTCTCCCAGGTGAAGAGCTCCACCTCGCGGGTGAAAGGCTGGCCGGAAGAGTCGCGGAACGACTTGGTGACCATACGGGGAGTGCGGCCAACATGGCCGTATGTGGCGGTCTCCAGGTAGATGGGCGCGCGGAGTTTCAGGCGGCGTTCGATAGCGGCAGGACGCATGTCGAAAATCTCGCTGACCTTGGCACTGATTTCGGCGTCGCTGAAGGCCACCTGAGCCGTTCCGCGGGTGTTGACATACAAACTTACCGGACTGGCCACTCCGATGGCGTAGGCGACCTGTACGAGCGCCTCACGGCACACTCCGGCGGCCACAAGGTTCTTGGCGATATGACGCGCGGCGTAAGCGGCCGAACGGTCGACCTTGGAGGGGTCTTTGCCTGAGAAGGCGCCGCCGCCGTGGGCACCGTGCCCGCCGTAGGTGTCGACGATGATTTTGCGGCCGGTCAGACCGGTGTCGCCGTGGGGGCCGCCGATGACAAACTTACCGGTAGGGTTGACGTGGAGGATGAAATCCGTGTCGAGGAAATGGCGCAGATGCTCCGGGAGGGCGGCGATGGTGCGGGGAATCAGCACGCGGCGCACGTCGTTGGTGATGGTCTCTATCATCTCGCGCTCAGCCTCCTCCTTGGTGCGGGTGTCGTCGGGGAGGATGAAGTCGTCGTGCTGGGTGGAAATCACCACCGTATGCACCCTGACGGGCTTGCGGTCGCTGTCATACTCAACGGTCACCTGGCTCTTCGAGTCGGGACGCAGGTAGCAGCGCACACGGCCCAGGGCGTCGGTGTAGGTGAACGCCGACCCTTCGCGGCGGATTTTCGACAGCTCCTTGAGCAGGGCGTGGCTCAGGGCTGTGGTCAGGGGGATATAGAGGGGGGTCTCGTCGGTGGCGTAGCCGAACATCATACCCTGGTCGCCCGCACCCTGTTCCTCGGGATTGGCGCGCTCCACACCCTGGTTGATGTCGGGGCTCTGCTCGTGGAGGGCGGAGAGGATGCCGCAGGATTCCGCCTCGAATTTGAGGTCTGAGCGGTTGTAACCGATGTTCTTGATTACGTCGCGGGCTGTGGTGTCGAGGTCGATATAGGCGTCAGACTTCACCTCACCGGCGATAATCACCTGGCCGGTGGTGACGAGGGTCTCGCAGGCCACCTTCGACTTGGGGTCGCGGGCGAGGAACTGGTCGAGCACAGCGTCAGAAATCTGGTCGGCAACCTTGTCGGGATGCCCTTCGGAGACCGACTCCGATGTGAAAAGATAGTTCATGGGGTTTTTAGCATTTTTTTTAGTGGTTGCAAGCAATCAAATTTTTCCACATTTCCGGCCGGGATTCCGCAGAGTTGGGCGGCTCTTGCCGGTCAAGATGTAAAGGAACGGCTCTCCGGGATTGCTATTTACCGGGCGAGCCTGCAAAGTTACAAATTCCCCCCGACACCTGCAAACCGAATCCTCCCCTCCGCCTCTCGCGAGATTTCATCTCACGCGGATTATTTTTGCACGCGGATTATTTTTTGGAAAGGTCTCACGCGGATTAATTTTTGGAAAGGTCTCACGCAGATTACGCAGATACGCAGATTAATCGCAGATATAATTCAGATTCACGCAGATTATTTTAGAGATAATCAAGATTAAGCGGATTTTCGGGAAAGGTCTCACAGATTACACAGATTACACAGATAGCCATCCGGATGGAATGTTGCAGGATGCCATCCGGATGGCTATCTGTGTAATCTGTGTAATCTGTGAGACCTCCTTTTATATCTGCGATTAATCCGCGTATCCGTGTAATCTGCGTGAATCTGAATTATATCTGCGTGAATCTGAATTATATCTGCGATTAATCTGCGTATCTGCGTAATCTGCGTGAGACCTTTCCAAAAATTAATCTGCGTGAGACCTTTACCTCAAGTTTAATCCGCGTGAGAGACCCACCTTTTGACAAATGAATCTGGGAAAATGAATATGTAAAGGAGACCGCCCCGGAGCCGGAGGGGCTTCGGGGCGGTCGGTATCGGGAGGGTCAGAGGGCTGAGGACTCAGCGGCATCTGACCGTGGAATCTGTGGAATCAGATTACTTGGCGGAGAGGGTGATGACGGGGATACCGGGCTGGGTGGTCAGGGTAACGATGAATGTGCCTGCCTCAGCTGCGGAGTAGTTGTCACCGTCGAGGACAGCGTGGTTGACGTTTCCGGGTTCAGCACCGAGCGAGAAGTCCCAGCCGTTGTTGAAGCGGATCTTCCACTGGTCGCCGGCCGCGAAGGTCACCTCTGCGGTCCAGGTGATACCGCCGTCGGCGGTGTTCATCTCAACGTCGCTGCTCCATCCGGAAGCTGCGAAGCTACCGATGATGCCCACGCTGGTGACGGGGGTAAGCTTATAGGTGGTCAGGAGACCGGAAGCCTCGTCATACTGAACGGAAGCCCAGAACATGCCGGGAGTCGGAACCATGATGTTCTGACCATCCTGGCCCAGGAGGAAGTCACCCTCGAGGGCGGGATCGGCAGACACCGCACCAAAGGTCACGGCGTTGTCCCAGCTGGGTTCGGTGCAGACCTTGAAGCCGGCAGCATCCACGCCGAAGAAGCCGTAGTAGCCCTTGGAGACCTCATTCTTGGTGTCATACTGCATATAAGCGGAAGCGTCCTGGCTCCAGCCGTTGAATCCGCCGGGGGTGTAGAGGTATTCGGGACGTGTGAGGAGCTCGAACTCATAGGTCATCTCCTCCATGTTGATGGTCAGCTTGTACTGGCCCGGCTCGATGAGCTTGCCGGCCTGCGCGTTTACGTCGACCAGAACGCCTGAGAGGTTGTCGTCGCCGTTCTCCTCGGGACCGTAGATGCCGGTTGCCCAGTCAGCGAGGTTCATACCCTCCTGTGAGGCTATCTTCCAGTAGATGCCATCCTTGGAGGTGCCGTCGGCATTCATGAACATGTCGTCGGTGACCTTGAACTTGAAGACGAACACGGGGTCATCGTAAACGTCGGCGTCAGAGTGCTCGAACTTGAAGGCATCCATCACCGTAGCGTCGCCGAGAGCCCAGGCTGTAGCGTCGCTCATGAAGTAGTAAGCGTCAGAGATGGTGAAGCCCTGGTCCATGCAGGTTTCCTGGATGGTACCCTCGGCTGCGTAGTAGTCGGCAGACTGCAGACGGTAGTCTGAACCGTCGAGGTTGACATAGACAGGCACGCGGTAGTACATTGTCTTCTCCTTGGGGCTCTTGCCGAAGAGGTAGACATGGGCGTCGTTCCACTCCTGTGCGTTGGCGGCGAAAGTCTCGATGCCGTCAACCTCGGTGCCGGTGGTGGCCAGGGTAACGTTGCGCTTGAAGTCCTCGGTGTCGGAGAGCTGAACCTTGTAGCTCACGGTTGCGCCTTCGGGGAGGTCTTTGGTGTCGACGAGCTTCATCACGGGGATGGTGGCTCCTTCAGCGCGGTAATCCTCGAGGTTGAGGACAGCGGCGGAGGTAAGCGCTCCGGTAGCCTCGGAGACAACGTCGCCGGTGGTCAGGATGGGTTCCTGGGGATTTGACTGGGGAACGGCGGGATCGATTTTCTCCTCGCAGGAGGTAGCGGCCATCATCCCGAGAGCGCCCAGCAGGAATATGCTAAGTTTTTTCATTGTTTCTTAAAAATGGAGTTTTCTAAGTTTGTCGCCCCGTGGCGGCCGCCCGTGGGGGGCAGCCGCCGCGACGGCGGGAAAATCGGGATCAGTTGGCGGTCGTCACCATGGTGAGAGTGTAGACACCCTTGACAAGGGTCAGGTGGGCGTAACCGTGGAAAGCCTCAGTCATGGTGAGGTTGCCGGGGTTGTCGCCGTTGTCGATCACAAGGGGAGTGCCTGGCACAACCTGGCTGCCGGCGGCACCGGCACCTGCGTTGAGCGCGCCCCATGCATCGTCAGCCACCTTGAACTCTGTTCCGGCGGGGATGTCGATGGTGCCGGTTACCCAGGTGTTCTCCTCCGGACCGGTCACGAACTGGTACTGAGGAACAGCACCCCAGTCGGAAGCCTCGGGGAATCCACCGCGGAGGTAGATGTTCACGGGAACGCCCGATACCCAGATAGCGAGGTAGTCGGCGGCCACACCCTTGAATGACACCACGTTTGAGAGATACTGGGTGGTCTCCTCCTCAACGCCGATGTAGGCGCGCAGACGCATGTAGAGTCTCTGGTAAGGGAGGGGCAGGTCGGCATCGGTCTGCACGCCCGAGAGCTTCTCGAGGGCGGCGGCAACGTCGGCGTTCAGGGGGTTGATTTCGCCGCAGTCATAGAAATCCTGCTGGATTTCCTCAAACTTGGCGAAGTCTTCGGTCAGGGAGCACTGCACACGGTATGTGGCCACGGCTGCGTAGCCGAAGTCGGGCTGCGAGCAGGTCAGGTGGAAAGTGCCGTCCTGGTTGTCATTGGTCAGCATAATCACCTGCTCAGCCATCTGGGGCTGGTTGAGGAAGTCGGCTTTCTCCTCCCCCTCATGGGTTTTCAGTACGGGGTTGTCGTCCCAGGTCTCGGAGCAGCTCGAGAAACCAAGCGCGGCCACTGCGACGGCAAACATCAAAGATATCTTTTTCATCGTTTGGAAAGATTCTGAATTTGTTGTTTTTTCAGCCCCGGCCATCCCCCGCGTAGGGGATGGCGCGGAGACCGGAAAGATTGATTAGTAGCCGGGATTCTGCTTGAAATCGGGCTGTGAGTTGAGCACGGCGTTGGGGATGGGATAGAGGGCGAATCTGTCGTCGATACGGGTTCCCTCCATGTTGTTGATGTTACCCTTCACCTGCCATACGGTCTGCTGCGGACCTACGAACATGCCGTTGCGGATAAGGTCGGTGCGGCGCACAGACTCCAGGTAAAGCTCACGCGAACGCTCGTCCATAAGCTCCTTCTTGGATACCTCTACTATGCTGTTGTATGCGGGCGAACCGGCGCGATTGCGGACATAGTTGATGTAGTTGAGAGCCTTCTGGCTGTCACCCACACGACCGGTGATATAGCACTCGGTGTACATCAGGTAGATGTCGGCGAGACGGATGATGGGCTGGTCGGTCGACATGAAGGCGGTGGCGTCGTAGTTGGGCAGCCATTTGCCGTCTGCGCCGTAAGCTCCGTCAAAGAGGGTGAGGGCGTCGTTTTTGTCTACAGAAGCGGGGTTCTTGGTGATGGTGTTGCCGGTGAACTTGATGATGGCGTTGCCGCCGGTGGTGGCCCATCCGCCGGTGAAGCCCAGGAACTCGTCGGTGTAGTCCTCGGCATCCCAGGAGCCGTTGGCATCAGAGCCGGCGGGCATATAGCCGCGCAGCCAGAGGTCGTCGCGCTTGTCGTCCGCAAGACCGTAGAAGCGCTCTGCCATCTGCTTGATCCCCTTGATACATGACCATTCACCCGAGCAACCGTAGTTCTGACGGGGGCAGTAGTGCGAGTTGGTGATGGTGCCGGCCACGATGAATGTGGGGCCACCATAGCTCTGCACCATGTCCTGGTCGAAGGAGATACCGAAAAGGATCTCGTTCTCGGCCTTGTTGGAGCCGCCGGGCATGTACTGCTTGTTGTCCTCGCAGAAGAGGTAGAGATACTCCTTGGCGAGACCGGTGGCGGTGCCATCGGAGGCTACGAAGCCACCCCCCTGGTGACGGCGGATGATGTTCTCGCAGCGGGCCTGGCAGTCGGCCCAGCGGGCGGTGCCTGAGTAAACCTCGGCGTTGAGGTAGAGACGGGCAAGGAGGGCCTCGGCTCCGTCAAGACCTACGCGGCCATAGAGGGGATTCTCGCTGATGAGCTTCTGGTCTACGATTTCGGTAAGCTCCTGCTCGATGAAGTTGAAGACCTCGAGACGGCTTGCCTGGCGGGGCTGCTCCCCTACCTCGGCCTCCTCGGTGATGAATGAGGACTGGCCGTAGAGGTCGATCATGTTGTAGTATGAGTAGGCGCGGAGGACACGGGCCTGGGCGCGCATCTCGATGGTCTCGGCGTCGGTGTCGTCGGCGGTGTTGGCCAGGAACTGGTTACAGATGGCGATGTGGCCGAGCAGACGGTAGTATGCGCCGTAGACGATTGAGTTGCTTGAAGACCAGGAGCAGGCGATGAGGTCGCCGATGGAGCCGCCCTCGTCGTTGGGCCAGATCCAGGTCAGCTCATCGGTGGGGAACTCGCCGAGGGTGAAGATGGTGCGGAGGTAAGCCGAGGTACCGGGGTCGAGACCGCCTACATATGAGGAACCGGGGCCTGAGATACCGCTGACGGCGATACCCGAGTAGCAGATGCCGAGGGCATTGGCTTTGAAATTGGGGTCGGAAGTGTCGACCAGGTTGGGGTCGTTGGGCTCCAGGTCGAGGTCTCCCACGCAGGAGGTCATGCCGAGGCCGAGGGCAACGCCGCCAAACAACAGATATTTTTTGAGATTCATTGTTGGATTCAATTTAAATGTTCAACCTTGTCCGGGGGGATTAGAAGTTGGCGACAACGCCGAGCGACCATGTGGTGGCGCGGGGGTAGATGTTGCCGTCGACGCCGGAGAACACCTCGGGATCGAGACCCTCGTACTTGGTGATGACGAAGGGGTTCTGGACGGCCGCGAAGACGCGGAGCTTGAGGTTGTCGTTCAGGAGGTTGTCGAAGGTGTAACCCAGGTTGATGTTGTCGCAGCGCAGGAATGAGGCGTTGCGCAGCCAGTAGTCTGAGTAAGAGAAGTTGGTGTCGGCAGTGTCGTAATAGTAGTCGGCCACCCAGAGGTTGCTGAGCTGGTTGTTACGGAACATGTCGTTCATGTTGGTGCCGCCGCGGAGGGCATCTGCATATATGTAGTTGCCGATGGATGCGCGGAGGGTGAAGCCGAAGTCCCACTTCTTGTAGCGGAAGTTGGAGCCGAAGGTCATTGTCACCTTGGGATCTTTGGAGTAGCGTACGACCTTGTCCTTGGGGTCGATGATGCCGTCGCCGTTCTGGTCAACGTAAGCACCGGGGATGGGGTTGCCGTCTGCGCCGTAAACCTGCTGGTAGAGGTTGAATGAGTAAGCGGGATAGCCTTCTTTCTGGATCTGGACGTTACCGCCGGTACCGCCGCCGCCACCGCCGACTTCGAAGGTCAGGCCGTTGAGGTCGGTGATTTCGTTGTGGTTCCAGCCTACGTTGTAGGAGATGGTCCAGGTGAAGTCATCTGTAACGATGGGCTTGGCGTTGATAGCGAATTCGACACCGTAGTTCTCCATCTTACCGATGTTCTGGGGGAGGTAAGCGACGGTAGAGGAACCGGCTGCCACGGGAACGGTCGAGAGGAGGTCGCGGGTGTTGCGCTTGTAGTATTCGATGGCACCGGTGATGCGGTTGTTGAAGAAACCGAAGTCGATACCGGCGTTCCAGGTCTCGGTGGTCTCCCACTTCAGGTCGGGGTTGTATCCGTCGGGGAAGTAGGGGGTAAGCCATCCGCCCATACCGTTGGGGTAGTATGAACCGGGGGCGGAAACGGTGTAGGTGGGGATGTAGTTGTAGTAGTTACCTACGGCCTGCTGACCTGTCTCACCCCATCCTGCGCGGAGCTTGAGGTCAGAGAGCCATCCGGCAGCGTCGGCCATGAAGGCTTCGTCGTTGATGCGCCATCCGAGGGCCACGGCGGGGAAGATACCCCAGCGGTTTTCCTTGGAGAAGCGTGAGGTTGCGTCGCCACGGACGGTGGCGGTCAGCAGGTAGCGTTCTTTGAAGGTGTAGTTGACACGGCCGAAGAACGACAGGAGCTGGAGGTGGTTCTTCCAGTGGTAGTTGCCGTTGGCGTCGATTTCGTCAATCTGGAAGGGCTTGCCTACCTGGTCGGCTGTGGCGGGGTTCCAGTTGAGTGAGTATGAGCCGTCGGGGTTGACGATGGCGGGGAGGAGACCTTCGGTTGTGGCCTTGCCGCTGACGTTGTTCGAACCGTCTTGCCAGCCGTTGGCGGCGTCGCGCGACCAGGTGTAACCGGCGGTGGCGTCGAGCATCGACTTGATGGCCTCGAATTCCTTCTTGTAGTTGAGGTAGAACTCAAGGAGGGTGTTGGAGCGGAACTCATATTTCTGACGCGAGGAGCCTCCGCCGTAGTTGTTGGGGAGGTCTTTCCAAGCCATATGGGAGTTGGCGTCGACGAGGTAGTAGTCGTTTGACTTGCTCACGTCGTAACCGAGGTTGAGGTTGGCGTGGAGTTCGGGGAGGAAGTGGAAAGAGTAGTCAAACTGGATGTTACCGTTCGAACGGTAAACATTCGAGTAGTTCTTGGTCTGGTTGATGGTCGCAACGGGGTTGTAGGAGGCGTTGTTCTCAAGGTTGACCTGGCCGCCAGCCACAGTCCAAGGCTCGGTGTAGCCGTTGAAGAGGTAGCCGAATCCGGCAGCGGTGCCGCCCGAGATGGGCACGTAGTCGCGCACGGGGAGGGTGGGGTTGAAGCCTACGGCCTGGCCGATGGCGCCGTCCTGGCCCCAGTTGTTACGCACGTAGAAGCCTTTGGCCTTGGCGTTGATCGACAGGTGGTCGTTGAAGAACTTGGGGGTGAGGGCGATTCCGACGGTCACGCGGTCCATCGAGGAGGCTTCGAGGATACCGTTGCTGTTGGTGTAGGAGACATCAACGCGGTAGGGGAGCACGCCTGCTGCGCCGGCCACGGCCAGAGAGTAGTCTGAGCTGACGGCGGTGCGGAAGATGTTGTCCTGCCAGTCGGTGTTGGTGTCGCCGAGGTAGCCGGCCTGGGCGGAGTTGCGGCCGAACTTGTTGTAGACGGCTTCGCGGAACTGGTCGCCGTTCATCACCTCGGCGATGCGGCGGGCGTGGTCAACATAGAGGTTGGCGGTGAAGGTAACCTGGGGTTTGCCCGAGCGGCCCTTCTTGGTGGTGATGATGATCACACCGTTGGATGCGCGCGAACCGTAGATTGCGGTTGCGGAAGCGTCCTTGAGGATGGTCATCGATTCGATTGACTCGGGGTTGATCATGGCCAGGGGTGAACCCATACCGAGGGGGGTGTCACCTGACAGGGGCACACCGTCAAGCACGATCAGGGGGTCGTTGGAAGCTGACAGCGAGGCACCACCACGGATACGGATGTCGGCTGCACCGGCGGGGCCTCCGGAGGTGGTCACAACCACACCGGGGGTCTGGCCTACGAGCATGTCCTGCACGGAGGTTGCCAGACCGGCCTCGATTTCGTCGGGCTTGACGATTGCCACAGAACCGGTGGCGTCTTGTTTTCTCACGGTACCGTAACCGATGGCTACGACTTCGTTGAGCATGACGGAGTTCTCCTTCATCTCAACGTTCACGGTGGAACGTCCTTCGACGGGGACACGCTGGGTGTCGTAGCCGACGTAAGACACAACGAGGACTGCGTTGGAGGCAACCTTGATGGTGTAGTTACCGTCGATGTCGGTAGACGCACCGGTAGTTGTCCCTTCAGCGAGCACGCTGGCACCGATAAGCGGTTCACCTGTGGGGTCGGTGACCGTACCGCTTACGGTAATCGACTGCGCGTTGACACCAATGGCCATCAGCAGTCCCACCATAAGAAATAGGAATTTCTTGGCGATTCCTGTTTGTGAATGTTTCATTTAAGGATAATTTGAAATTAATGATTTTTCAGGTCTTTCGATTTTGGAGGATTCCACAAGACGCGTCACAACGTTGCAGGGAGAGCCTGTCGGCGGTTCCCTGGGTGCTGGTTACTGACCTGGAGGGCAAAAGAGGTTGTTAGTGGCATGGTTTTTCCGGCACTGTTAAGGCTCTATGCTTCTACACGTACTAATAGAATCAGTGGCAAAATTATTAAAAAGCTTTAACAAAACATCATTTTTTTTGACCTAACTCACAATTGAAGAAGTTAAAAAAAGTTAATATATTGATTTGTAGTGTTTTATCGTTTTTAATAAAATTTAAGACGCCGAGGAAAAAGGATGGGGCAATATTTGCCCGTAAATTAAACTTTTGGTAACTTTGCCTGTCAAAAAGACTCGGGAGGCCGGGAAAGCGGGCATTCATGCGCCCCATTTGCCGTCGTCCCCGCGCCATCGTAAACATTTGTCTACCGGATGAGAACAAGGCTGACCGGGCTGCTCGCAGCCCTCGCGATCGCCGGCATGCCGTTAGCGGCGGCCACCCCGTCCTGGGAGGAGGTAACTTCCCCCCAGACGTCTGTCGTGCAGTCGTTCGAGATGGAGGGGCAGACAGAGGTGATGGTGCGCGACGGGTATATATACATCTGGTCGCAGAAGCCGGTCACGGTGAAGCTGTTCTCGATTCTGGGGCAGCAGATTCACCAGGAGACCGTCCAGCCGGGCATCCACCGCCTGAAGCTCAACTCCAAGGGCATCTTCATCCTCAAGGCGGGGTCGCTGACCAAGCGCGTCACACTCTGATTTCGCGGATACCCCCTTCCGCCTCACGCAGATTAATTTTTGGAAAAGGTCTCACGCAGATTAAATTATCTCACGCAGATTACGCGGATACGCAGATTATTCGCAGATATAAAGAGAGGTCACGCAGATTATTTTAGAGATAATCAAGATTAAGCCGATTTTTGGGAAGGGTCTCACAGATTACACAGATTACACAGATAGCCATCCGGATGGAATATTGTTGGATTTCCATCCGGATGGCTATCTGTGTAATCTGTGTAATCTGCGAGACCTCCTTTTATATCTGCGAATAATCTGCGAATCCGCGTAATCTGCGTGAGACCTCCTTTTATATCTGCGAATAATCTGCGTATCCGCGTAATCTGCGTGAGACCTCCTTTTATATCTGCGAATAATCTGCGTATCC
>CAMWVQ010000042.1 GCA_947177635.1 uncultured Porphyromonadaceae bacterium
CCCTCCCCCCGGTGGCCCTCCCGGCCGATTCTGTAATCCCCGATTCCATAGCCGGAGACGCGGCAGTCGTTGATTCAGTTGTCGTGGACTCAATTGTCCCGGAGACCGCCGCGCCTGATTCGATAGCCGCCGTGATGGTTCCGGCCGCTCCTGCGAAGGCTGTCGAGATGGTGGCCGACACGGTCCACTATATGGTGGCCTACCCCAACGTGAAGTTTTACCGCGTTGACCTGCAAGGGCTTTGCGACTCGATGACATTCGTCAGCAAGGACTCCCTGCTCCATCTCGACCGACACCCTGTGGTCTGGAACGAGAACAAGCAGATTTTCGGTAATAAAATCATACTCCACCTCAACGACTCCACCGTCGACTGGGCCAGGCTTCCCGACTTCGGATTCGTGGCCGAGCATATCGACGAGGAGTTTTACAACCAGCTGACAGGCAAGGAGATGTTTGCCACATTCGAGAACGGCGAGTTGCGCCATCTCGATGTCAGCGGCAATGTGCAGGCCATCATGCTCCCCCAGGAGAATGACTCCACCTACAACAAAATCGCCAACCTGGAAAGCTCATACATGGCTGCCGACTTCCTCAACCAGGAGTTGCGCCGTATGAAGCTCTGGCCTGAGACCTCGGGCACGATGACACCCCTCTACCTCGCCAAGAAACAGCTCTACTATCTCCCCCAGTTCCGCTGGTTCGAGCCTCTGCGCCCCCGCAAGCCTGAGGATGTCTTCATCATCCCCAAGGAGATGCGCGACCTCTTCGCCGAGCCACCCTTCGGCACCTCCCGCCGAAACTGAACCGAGTCAATCCTCGTTCCAAATTCCTTAAAAACAAACCGCCATGACACCCCAGACTGCCGACCTGCTTGAATTCCTCAACGAATCACCCTGCAATTTCCTCGCCGTCAAGAACATCACTGACCGCCTCGACCGCGCCGGGTTCACCCCCCTCGACATGGCCGACGAATGGAGCCTCCATCCCGGCGGCCGTCATTACATAGTCAAGAACTCCTCGGCTGTCTTCGCCTTCATCGTTGGGGAAGACCCCGCCGCCGGTTTCAAGATTATCTCGGCCCATTCCGACTCCCCCGGTTTCCGCATCAAGCCAAACGCCGAGATTGTCAATGAAGGGGGTGTCGTGACCCTCAACACCGAAGTCTACGGTGGCCCGATACTCTACACCTGGTTTGACCGTCCGCTTTCAATATCGGGCCGCGTCATCCTGCGCGGCGAGTCCCCCCTGCGCCCTGTCACCAGGCTGGTCAACTTCTACCGTCCCCTCCTGACAATCCCCCACCTGGCCATCCACTACAACCGGTCGGTCAATGAGGGCAACCCCCTGTCGAAACAGCGCGACATGCTCCCGGTGCTTGGGCGTGTATCCTCCAGGGAGGAGGGGAAGGGGCTGCTTACCCGTATGGTGGCCCGCGAGCTGGGTGTCACCCCTGGGGAAATCCTCGACTACGACCTGACCCTCTACGACACCACCCCCGCCTGTCTCGTCGGCCTTGACGAGGAGTTCATCTCCTCGGGCCGCATCGACGACCTCGAGATGGCCCACGCCGCCGTGACTGCCCTGACCGCCTCGGCGGCTGACGGCGACGGCGCGATGACCCGGGTGATGGCCATATTCGACAACGAGGAGACAGGCTCCGGCACCAAGCAGGGGGCGGCTTCCCCGATACTCCGCGCCATCCTCCAGAGGCTCTGCGGTGATTTCGGGGTGTATTCCCGTGCGGTCGCCCGCTCCTTCATGGTTTCGGCCGACAACGGTCACGCCCTCCACCCCAACTACCCCTCCAAACAAGACCCCACCAACCACCCCGTGCCGGGCGACGGCCCGGTGGTGAAAATCAACGCCAACTGCAAGTATATGACCGACGCGCATTCGGCGGCTGTCTTCAAGGGGATATGCGAGCGGGCCGAGATTCCCTGCCAGGTGTTCGTCAACCACAGCGACACCCCCGGCGGCTCGACCCTCGGAAACATACTCACCTCCCAGATTGAGCTTGACGGGGTCGACATGGGCGCGCCGCAGTGGGCGATGCACTCCTGCCGCGAGACGGCGGCCGTGGCCGACCACCTGTCGATAATCGCCGCCTTCACCGCCTTCTACAACCTCTGAGACCTCAGAAGGGGTCTCCCTACGGGGCTGAACATCCACAAGGGTGTGTCAGAATCCACAGCGAGTCATGTCGCGGGATTTTGACACACCCGTGCAAAATCTTAAATAATGGGAATTTATAAAGCGGGGGGATTGACTTTTGTTGGAATTTTTTGTAACTTTGTGGGGAAGACAACCTTATCTGTCCTTTCACCTTTTGCTAATCCATAAGACTTACGATACATGAAGTGCAAGAACTGCAGCTGGCCTAACAGGCCCGGCGAGAAGAACTGCATAAAATGCGGTGCCCCGCTGAACCCTGAGACGGTTGCCGCCCAGACGGCTCTCTCAAGCCATAACCCGACAGTGGTCAACGACCCCGTCCCGGGTCAACCCGCTCAGCCTCAGGCTCAGCGGCCCTCCGGCCCGGTTATGCCTCCCCCTCAGGTATCGCAGCCTCAGATGAGGCCTGTTCCCGTTGCTCCGGCCAATCCCAACGTGTGTCCGCGCTGTGACTATCCGCTGCGTCCGGGTATGGAGGAGTGTCCCAACTGCCGATACCGTGTGGTGCCCGCGCCGCAACCTCCCCGTGAGGCTGTCCCCCAGCGTCCGGCGCAGGTTCTCGCTTCCCCGCAGGCTCCGGCCCCTCAGCCGGGCAGAGTCGCGCCGCATCGTCCGACGACAGTCGGATTTCCCGACGCGCCCAAAGCCCCGGCGGCAACCCCGGCCGGAACACCCGCTCCCGGTGCTTCACCATCGGCCGCTGTTGCTCCCGATGCCCCTGCCTACCGTGGCACGGTGAATGTCTACACTGCCGCTGCAACCGACACCACCCCGAAATTCTCCCTCACCCCCGTACAGAAGGTAAACGAGCCTGACGCCCCCGCCTCCCTGTCGTTCCAGGGGCAGGAGGCGATTCTGAACCGGGCGAACACCGACCCCGAGAACCTCTCGATAACCTCGCGCCAGCAGGCTTCCATCTCGCGGCGCGACGGCAAGTGGGTGATTTCAGACCTCTCCGACCAGCAGACCACATTCATCCACCCCGCCAACGGCCACGAGCTTCGTGACGGGGATATGATTCTGCTTGGCAACCGCCTCTTCATATTTAACGGATAACCGAGGCCTATGAGCCACAACGCCGAGAGAATAGACCTCAGCCCCGGCGACATCGTCGACGGGTTCTACCGGGTGGAACGCATGCTCGGTAAGGGGAGCTACGGCCTGGTCTATCTTGTCTCCACCCCTCCCGTCGATGGCTATCCCCCGATGCAGTTCGCCCTGAAACTGCTCAAGCTATGGGAAGTGCCCGCCGAGGTGAGGCCCCCGCTGATGGCGCGTTTCGACATGGAGTTCCAGACCGGCCAGATCGACTGCCCCTATCTGGTGTGTTCCCGCTACCACGGCATGGAGCAGGGCAACCCATATATCGTGATGGACTACTGCCCCGGAGGAGACCTGCTGCAGCTGGCCGCCCACACGCAGGTGGATATGCCAAGGGTGGCCGCGTGCAGCCTGCTTGGTCTGAAAGCCCTTCACGCCAACGGGAAGGTGCACCGCGACCTGAAACCTGAGAATGTGCTGATAAAGGCCGACGGCACCTACGCCCTTACCGACTTCGGAATCGCGGGTGACCGCAACCGCCGACTGACCCAGTCGTCACGCACCGGGAAACCGGAGCAGATTTTCGGCACATACGCCTATATGCCCCCGGAACAGGCCGACCCCCGCAGGGAGGCCACGGTGTTGCCCACCACCGATATTTTCTCACTCGGGGTGATGACCTACCAGCTTCTTACCGGTGAGCTTCCATTCGGCCCCCTCGATTCTGACTCAGACCTTGTCGACTATCTCGCCAGAGGGAAGAGGGGGGAGTGGGACCGCCGGACGTTATGCGCCGCTCCCTACGGGGAGGTGTGGGGCGACTTCATCGAGGGGTGTCTCCATCCCGATTTCCGGCGACGCATACAGAGCGCCGACGACGCGTTGCGGACTCTGCCTTATGAGACACGGTCGATTCTCGACACCCTCCCGCGCGGGGATTTCGGTTTCGAGGATGCCGCCACGCAGGCTCCCCCGGCGGTTAATGTCTGCCTGAGGGTAGTTCACGGCGACCAGTTCGGGCGTCTTTATTTCATCGACAACCTGGCGAATGCCCTGCGGACAGACTTCCTGACCCTCGGGAGGGCCGACGTCCATACGGTCAACCATATCGACATAATCGAGGAGGGGTCGAGCTATGTCAGCCGACGCCATGCGACCCTTGAGCGCGACCCGTCGACAGGGTGCTGGATTATCCGCGACGGCCAGTGGGTGGCCGAAGACAGTGAAATGCCCTGGCACGAGTCGACCAACGGCACATTCGTCAATTCCCGCGAAGCCTACCAGGAGGGGGTCGCGCTCCATATCGGAGACATCATCTCTGTGGGCGACACGAAACTCAAAGTAGAGCCGGCCCATTCATCCCTGTTCGGCAGACCTACATAACGACAACGAAACGATATGTCCTCTCGAACCTATTATATTGAATACCACGACGCCGACAGGCTCCATCCGTTCGGCTACCGTCTGCCGGTAGAGGAGGATGTGGTGCTGCTTGGCCGCGACCCCTCAGCCGGAGTCCGTTTCTACGACGACACCCCGACTGTGAGCCGCCGCCATGCCCTGATACGTCGGCATGAGGGGCAATACATAATCGAACCCCTCTCTCAGACCAACTCCACTCTCGTCAACGGACAGCGGATTTTCAGACCCACGATACTGCGCAGCGGCGATGAAATCAGGCTTTCGACCGACGGCCCGCGCCTCGGGGTGATATTCCCCCGGCAGGAAGCGGCCGCAGGTGGGCATCCCCCTGTCGGGGCGGCTGACGGTGGTTCGCGGGTGGCCCGGCAACTCCTGTTGTGGCTGTCAGTGGCGGTGGTGGCCGTCGCCCTCGGGCTCGGCATATGGAAGATAACCGACCTGTATTCTGCCAACCGGCGTCTTGACGAGATAGAGGCCGCCAGGCTCGACAAACAACCCGACCCGGCCGCAGTCACGGCGGCGGAGGCCGCTACCCCTCAGTCAGAGACACCCTCCGGGAATCCTTATTCCGCGCCGGCCCCGGCAGATGATACCGGTGGCGGCGCATGGGACATTCAGCTGTCGCCGCCGGGAGACCCCTCCGCCAGCGGTTCCCCATCGGAGGCTGCCATGAAGGTGGCCGACAAGAGTGTGTACTATGTCATGGCCCTCGGCTTCGAGGTGACCACTCCCGACGGACGTCATTACGAAATCGAGTGTGGCAACGGCGAAGGTCAGATTCCCGGATGGTCAGGCACAGGCTTCCTGCTGTCTGACGGCCGTTTCGTCACCGCCCGCCATGTGGTCGAGCCTTGGTATTTCATAGATGGTTCGGGAATCGACGATGAGATGCTCTCACTCAACATGCTGGCCAGCAACGGCGGCAAGGTGGTGGCCTACATAGGGGCCGTGTCGCCGACCGGAGACCGGATTATGTTCAGGTCGGACGAATGCCGGGTTGACCGCAGCGGCGACCAGCGCAAGCGCACCCGTTCCGGCGAGATTGTCAGGGTTGCCCCCACCGGGGCGAGGGATTTCGCCACTGTCGCCTCCGGCCGTTCGGGCGGTCTCCCTTTCAGCCCGGAGGCATCGCGCAACCTTCGCCGTGGCACCAAGCTTACCGTCCTCAGCTTCCCCCTCGGTCTCGGGGCCAACTCCTACAATGACATAAACCCTGTCTACGGGGCGGCCACGGTGGCCGCCGACGGCTTGCAGGAGGGGATGATACTGACCACCGAGACCGCCTACGAGAAGGGGTCTTCCGGAGGGCCGGTGTTCGTCACCGACTCATCAGGGCGGCTTGTGGTGGTAGGCATAACCTCGGCCATCGCCGGACGTTCGACCGGATTCATCGAACCGATTTCATCCATACGCTAACATCGTCTTATGTAACAGGTCGAAACTATTTTAATATTTGTTCGAGTAAAATTTTCAGAAGATTTTCCTCGAAGAAACATTGAAATAAGATGACCGGTTAAGATAAAATAATTTTGAACAGTTACTTATTCTTAAAATGAAAAATATAATCTGTCTGTTTGCCGCCGCGTCTGTGATGCTCTCCGCCGGTGCGCAGGATAATCTTCCCGCCGCGTCGGAGGGGAGGGTGCCGGAATCGCAATACTCCGAGAAGGGATACAAACGCCCCGGGAAGGCGCAGCCCGAATTCGCCGAGAAGTTCATCAACTCCGGCAAGGAGGCTCCCTCCGTAACTGAGGAACCTGCCGTGGCCGAAGAACCTGCCGCTGAACCGCTTCCCGTTGTGGAAACCCCTGTCGCCGTGGCAGAGTCTCCCCGCCCGGTGGCCGCGCCTGTCGAGTATGACGCCGACAATGACATCGCCTCACTGGTGAGGCAGGCATGCCGCCTTGGGGTCTTCGTCATCAGACAACCTTACGGGGTGGTCGACGACAACGGCGACTTCTACGCCCTTGAGGAAGGGAAGACCGAGGTGGGAGCCACCTATGCCCCTGCATATTACATCCGCGGAGGGTATCTCTTCACCGACGCTACCCTTAACCCGTGGAACCACGACCCGGCCTTCCGTGACCTTGTGGAGCCGGGGCTGAAAGGGCAGCTGCTTGACGCTGCCGCTTCCGCCGACCTCTCTACCGGGGCGGAGTATGACAGTCTGACGTTCAATGCCGGGGCAAGAGGGAATGTCTATCCCGGGCTGCTTTATTCCATGCGCGATGATTCGGCGTTCGCCGCCGACGGCTTTTATGCCTCAAGCGAGCCTGGCGACCTGGAGGGCTACATCGTCTGGCTTGTCAAAAGTCCCACCCAGGAGCTTTCTTCAGACACAGACCTGATGGTCACCGCCTCACGCAAACCGATTGCCGTCTCTGATGACCCCTCGGCGCTTTATCCCCTCGGGAAGGGTGTCACCAACGCCGTCGGCGCGATATATGTCACCCCCGAAATCACCGGTGTCGGACGCTTCGACCTTTATCTCCAGGGGGTCGGCGTCTGCAAGGATGGGGAGTGGTCGCTGATATTCCCCTTCACAGATTTCACCAGGATTTTCGACGCCGAGCAGGCTGTCAAGGGGGCCGTCCCTGAATCCCCCCGGAAGACCGGAAAGCTGCGCAAACTGTCGCAGGTGAAGGCCGCAGCCGCCGACACAGCCGCTTCTGACGGCGCGGAGGATGCCACCCCTGCCGGGATTCCTGCTCCCGCCGTTGGAGATGACGCTGCTGAGTCGGCCGACACCGGCCGGGAGGAGGCCGAGACTGAGGAATAATTCAAGTAGATTTCAACAACAAACAAACCTGCAAGATGCAATTACGATTCAAAGTCGCCGGCATATCCGACATGGGGCTGGTCAGGACAAACAATGAGGACAACCTCCAGATAGCCCGCGACCTGTCGGTGGAGCCGATGAGGTGGGTCAACAATGAGGCGTGTCTGCTGACTCCCGCCGGCGCGCTGCTTGTGGTGGCCGACGGCATGGGGGGAATGAACGCCGGTGAGGTGGCCTCCCAGATAGCCATCGACACGGTCAAGGAGCTTTTCTCCCCACGTTCGCTCGCCGGAGTGAACCTCTCCTCACCGGCGGATGTCAACGCCCATATCGCCGGATCGGTGGCTGAGGCAGACCGGCGGATAAAGGCGGTGGCCGCGACACGTCCGGAGACACGCGGCATGGGTACGACAATCGTAATCGCCTGGCTTCTCGGCGGACAGCTGTATGTCGGATGGTGTGGCGACTCGCGCGCCTACCTGTTCAACCCCTCCTCTGGTTTGCTGCGCCTTACCAAAGACCACTCCTATGTGCAGTCGCTTGTCGACCAGGGGAAACTCACCGATGAGCAGGCTTTCGACTATCCGCAGAGCAACATCATCACACGCTGTTTGTCAGACTCCAACGCTACCGCCGAGGCTGAGGTGCTTCCGCGCCCTGTGCCTGTCGCTGACGGTGACATCATATTGCTCTGCACCGACGGATTGTGCGGTATGATTCGCGACAACCAGGTGGAGGGGATTCTTCGCGGCGACACCGCCACAGACCTGTCGCTGACAGCCAGAAGGCTTGTCGAGGGGGCGTTGTCGGCCGGGGGCGCAGACAATGTCACTGTGGCGCTGGCGCAGATAGTCGCCGGGGGGATGAAACCCTCCCAGCGTGTCATCCCGGCTTTGTCGGGGAAAGATATGCAGGGGCATACCCCCCTTGCGTCTGCGGCCGCAGCCGGAAAGGGGAGAAAATACCTCCCGATGATTATCGGCGGCGCGCTCGCCGGAATCGCGGCCGCAATCCTCGCGTTCACCCTGTTCGGGGGTAAAGAGGAGAGCCGCCTCTCTGACAGCGATGTGGAGATAGACCTAATTTCCGGACGTGACACTCTTTACCGTCAGTCCGCCCAGGGGGATGCCGCCGGAACCGTGGAGGCTACGGCTTCTGCGCCCATGGAGACCGACGGAGGCGTGGCGCCGCAGTCTGAGGTGGGTGACAGGCTCGGCTCCGGGCTGGCCGCACTTGTCTCGTCGTTTGACAGGAAACCGGGCAACGTTGGCGGGGAGGTGGCGACATCCCCCGCTGCGGAATCCGCTGACCCAGCCCCGACAGCCGGGGGTGACGCCCCCGCTGTCCCGGGAAAGGAGGCTGTCGCAGGAGCGGGACAGATACGTTATGACACGATTCCATATGTCGAGGTGCGCCGCGACTCCCTAAAGCCGCAGGTGTTCCTCTCCCTGACCAAGACCTCCCCGGAGGAATTCCTGAAACTCAACAACCGGAGAATCGAGGAATGCAAACCTGACGACATCGTGAAGGTGCGCCGGAAACCGCGCCGTTGAGCCGGGCCGATTCCGTTCATCACTCTGAAATATCTGACCAAGAACCAAATCATTATCGACATAAACCTATGACTTCCCTGACCATCGGGCGCGCTCCCGAAAGCGGGATTGTTGTCAGCGACGCGTTTCCCCGTGTGAGCAACAACCACGCTACCATCGCACTGGTCGACGGGCGGCTGGTCTATAACGACCACAGTTCCAACGGCACCATCATCAACGGCAACCTTGTCAGACACGAGCAGGTGGAGCTGACCAACGGCGACCAGATACTCCTCGCGGGTGAATACCTCCTGGCGTGGCCTGTGCTGCTCAACATGTTTCCTGACCTGCAGAGGCGCACCCTGCGCTTCGACGCCAACGCAGCCGTGATTCCATCCGATGTCCCCCTCCCGGCATCTCCGGCCACACATCTCGCCCCACCCTCCCCTCTCTCCCCAGAAACGGAGCGGGTAACCGGCATATGGCCTCCGGAGCAAATATCTCCCGCCCACGGAGGCACATTCAGGGAGGCGGCTCCGGGTATGACCGGACGTGAGCCGTTGACTCACGGCGGCACAGGCCGAGAGGCGTTCATCCCCGGCCAGGGGGCTTCCTCCGAGGCGGGTCAGCTCAACTCCCTCACCCAGTCTGACATCGATGACCAGCTCAGGAAATTCAACCTCGGGGCGTTCCTCGGCACATGGGCCTGGGGCCTCGCGAACCGCGTCTACTGGCCGCTGGCAATCATACCGCTATCGCTGATTCCTTATGTTGGGCAGATTCTCAGCCTGTTTCTCTGCACCTACCTCGGGCTCAACGGCAATCCCCTCGGATGGCAGCACTCGCGCGGGGTGGCGTTCCCCATATGGCGCAGACGCCAGCGCGTGTGGGTGTTCATCGGCGCTGCGGTCTTCATAATATGCTGCGTGGCCCAGCTGTTCGCTTTCAGCTATGTGACAAATATGTTCTGACAACCTTCCAATCCTCATCATTATGCAATTTTCAGAGAATCAACTTTTTGATGGCCGATACCTGCTGGTCGAGCTGATCGGCAGGGGTGCGTCCGCCGAGGTATGGAAGGCGACAGACACAAAGGCCGGCGACATGCTTGTCGCGGTGAAAATCTACAAGCCCGACACCCTCGGGCCGGGTTCGGCAGGCATCGCCGAGTTCCAGCGTGAGTTCACGATGGTCTACAACATGACCCACACCAACCTGCTCCATCCCCAGGGATTCGACATCGCCGACGGGGCGCCTTACCTGGTGATGGCTTTCTGCGAGAACGGGTCGGCTACCTCGATGGTAGGGAGGTGTGACCAGGAGGAGGTGCTGCATTTCCTCCGCGACGTGGCCGCCGGACTGGAATACCTCCACGACCACAACATCACCCACCAGGACATCAAGCCTGACAATGTGCTGGTCGATGACAACTGCAACTTCATGGTCACCGACTTCGGCATCTCGCGGCGCGGCGCGGTCAACGACGCCATCGGCGGCACCCGCGCCTATATGGCCCCCGAGGTCTACAAGGGGAAGCCTGAACACGCCTCCGACATATGGTCGCTCGGGGCGACCGCCGTGGAGCTTGTCACCGGACAGCCCCCTTACGGCGATCTTGGCGGGGCGGCGCAGCTCCAGCATCCCGGGCCGGTTGCCATAGACGCGCGCCTGTCGGCCCCGGTGAAGAAGCTCATCAACGACATGCTCGACCCCGACCCGCGCAAACGCCCCTCGGCGGCGGCGGTCAGGTCGATTATCGACCATTACCGCGAGACCGGTTCCTGGAACCGGAATGTGCAGCGCAACAAGATTGCCTATATCGCAACCGGCATCGCCGCCCTGCTGCTCTGCGTCGGGCTGTTCTTCTGGGACATCAACCGCACCAAGGTGAGGTATTACAATGACTACACCGAGATATGGGGTGTGCCAAAGGGTGTCGGACATGTCTCGGCGTTTGACCAGAAACACAGGGCATACACCTACAAGATGGAATACAAGGGTGGGAAGCTTCGCCACCTGACGATGGTCAACGCCCGAGGGAATGTGGTGGTGCCGGGTGAGACCGAGCTGCAGGGGAAGTTCACCGAGGCCGCCTTCTACTACACCAACGACGGCAATGTGGACTATGTGAAGGTCTACAACCAGGGTGGGGAGTGCATCTATGTGATGGACTTCGACGCCAACCTGAAGACTGTCATTTTCAAGAGTGACGACGAACACGGCACCGAGAAGCCTCTCCGCGGGAAGACCACCGAGACGGCCCTTGCCCTGACCGACAAGATGGTCGAGCAGACGGCCGTCACCCGATACCTCATCACATATGACGAGAAGGGACGATACTCGAGAATCGAGTACGCCACATTCCAGAATGTCAGCGTGACCGATGATGACATGATCCACGGTCTGACATTCGAGTATGACGACAATGACCGGGTGACGCGCAAGACCAGCATCGGACTTGACGGACAGCCCCGAGGCAACCAGCGCGGCCTGGCTACCAAGGAGTACACTTACGACTCCGACGGAAACTGGGTGGCCATCAAATACCTCGCCGTTGACGGCTCACCGTCGAGCGACGGCACCAATGTGCCTTATTTCACCCACTCCCACGACAAATACGGCAACATCATCTCCGAGGAGTACTTCAACCTTGAGGGTGAGCCGATGATGCGTTCTGATGTCAACGCCGCCGCCTTCAGGTATATCCTTGACGACGAGGGGCTGACCGTGAAGATGATCAACATCGGTGTGGACGGCAAGCCCACCACCATCGCCAACGGCAGCTCGTCGCAGGTCTACGAGTATGACGACCGCGGGTATGTCAGGCGGACTATATTCCTTGACCTGAACGACAGTGTGGTCAACGCTCTGTCTGACGGTTTCACATACGCGATTATCGAGCAGGAGTGCAATGAGCGCGGGCTGCCTTCCTCGATTGCCTTCTTCGACCGCAACCGCCAGCCTGTCGAGAACGCCGAGGGAGTTCATTACGTGGCCATGGAGTATGACAGCGTCGGCCATGCCGTGAAACGCGGCTACTTCGACAAGGGTGGCAAGCCCTTCCAGGTCGGGGGATATTTCGCGGCCATGAGGTCGAAATACAACCATCTCGGGCTGCCCATCGAGGAGTCTTACTATGACGAGAATGACAAACCTGTCAACGGCTCGGATGGTTATGCCGTGGTGAAATATGAGTATGACCTGGCGGGACACCTGCTGAAAAGCTCGCTGTTCGGAACGGACGGAAAGCCTGTGATGTCAAACACCCGCTACTCCATCCAGGAGAATGAGTATGACTCGCGCGGAAACCGCATCGCGGAGAAACTTTTCGACACGGAGGGGAAACCGGTAGACTGCCCCGCCGGATGGCAGACGGCCAGGATGGTGTATGACCCCGCCTCCAACAACAGGACTGCGGTTTACCGCTACAACGTAGCCGGCCGTCAGGTCAGCGGAGAGGAATACAAGTATGACTCCCGTGGCAACGTGGTCGAGGAGAAGCTGCTCGCCGGAGCGGGTCAGTTGCGGGAAAAGACAGCCGTCGAGCACACGGAGTATGACGCCAGGAACAGGGCCGTCAGATTCTGGTACACCAACCAGTCGGGTGAGAAAGTCAACCTCCCCTCCGACAGATACCACGAGGTGAGGTACAAGTATGACCGCAACGGCAATGTGTCGGATATGACCTACTGGTCGACCGGAGGACAGCCTGTGCTTAGCAACACCAACGTCCACCGCATCGTCAAGGAATACAACGACCGTAACCAGATGGTTCACTGGCTCAACCTCGACACCAACGGCAACCCCATCGTCACCTCTGACCAGAATCCTCCCGAGGCTCGTTACGAGTATGACGCGAGGGGTAATCAGGTCGTGCAGGCGATTCTCGACGGAAGGGGTCAGCCCCACAATTCGGTGAAGGGTTACCAGAAGAAGACCAATGCCTATGACGACCGCAACCGAATGGTCGAGACCTGCTACTTCGACAAGGATGGCCGTCCGGTCAGGAACAAGGACACCGGTTTCTCGCGGGAGGTCTACGCCTATGACAACCACGGCAACCAGGTGAAGGCGGAGTATTACGACGGCACCCGTCTCGCGTTGGTGCAGACGATGAAGTATAACCGCCGCGACCAGATTGTCGAGCAGGTCACACGCGACGGCGACGGGAAGGTGCCGGCAGACCAGACCCCGCGACTCACCCTCGAATATGAGGCCGATGAGGTGACCCCCAAGAAACTCACCGCCTATGACATCGACAACAAGGTGATGGCCTGGGCCACCTGGAACAAGGAGACCGGTGAGTGGAACGCCCCGCAGTTCGCCAACGGCGGCGGTGGTGGCGGAGCCTCCTACTCTTATTCCTACTCCGGAACCGCGTCGTGGCAACAGGAGTGTGCCGAGCTTGCCCGGCAGTGTCCCGTGCGTTACGACAACGACCTGGTGCTTGAGAGCATCTCCTACGGCTCAGACTACCTGACCATGACGGTCAAGCTGACCAACCTCTCGAAATATGAGATCACAGAAGACCAGATTGCCACTGTCCGCGACGGCATGTCGGGCATCAGGGCCGCGATGGGCGGAAGCATCCCCTCATATGTGAGGCTCAACGTGGTGATTCTTGACAAGGCCGGACGCCGCATACTGTGACATATACATTTCCTGACAATACTCATTGAAAATTGAAATATGAAGAAGATAGTTTTTTGCCTGCTCGCGATGCTCGCGGTGGCCCTCCAGGCCAGGGCCGAGCTTGACGCGGATGCCCTGCGGTTCCGCACCAATATCCGCACGTTCCTCCAGGAGGAGGGTTTCTCGCCATACATCGACAGCGATGACGAGAGTCTATGTTTCAAGAAAGAGGGAGTTCTCTACTGGCTTGATTTCATGGGAAGCAAGCCGGTCTACATCCAGTTCCACCGTTCGGGTAACGGCACCGAGGACTGCGACCTCGGCCGGCTGCTCGAAATCATCAACGACATCAACCGCGAGTACCGTTGCGTCAAGGTGACGTTGAGCTCGACCGGAAAGAGTGTCAACTACAACGTGGAGGTGTATTGCAACTCCCCCGAGGATTTCCGTTACGCATTCTACAAATACATAAAGGTGCTTGACAGCGCGAAAAAGGAGGTGCTGGCCAAGTATGCTGAGGGTGGTTCATCCGCGTCGTCGTCAGGGCCGGCCGTGAAATACAATTCCGCCTCGGTGCGTAACGAGGATGCCGAGGGCAACCCGATCACAGACTACGGTGTGACCATCTACTCATACCGCACGAAGTATCTCAAGCCGCGTGTCAACCTCACGGTGAAGAAAAGCGGCAACTACGACATATATGTGAAGATGTATGGGCCAAACGGCCTGACAACCGGCTCCAGTTCCCCGGATGGGTATTCCTACAAGGTATCCAAATATCTTTCCGAGGGAACGAGCGATGTCACGCTGACCGGATGGGGCAGTGACACGGCCGGCCACTGGAAGGCCGGCGACTACCGCTTCGAGTTCTACCTGAACGGCAAGCTGCTCGGCACCAAGTATTTCACCGTCAAGTAAGACGCCACAGACCGTCACGATTGCCAAATAATACGGCAGGAGCCATCCGGACAAACGTTTTCCGGATGGCTCCTGTGTTATCGGTTGTCATCGGCAACCCTTCATCCCTCGGAAGAAGAGGGATGGGGTTATCGTCTGATGCGTGATTGCCAGAAGTCGAGGAAACGGCGCGCCACGATGTCGCAGTCGTTGTTGCGCGCCACAAATTCGCGGGATGCCTGGCCGAGGGGGCGCAGCTCCTCGGGATGGTTGAGGATATGGTCGAACATGTCGGTCATCCCCTCGGTGTCGAGTGGGGAGTTGATTACCGGACGCCGCAGCGGGGTGTCAGGTTCGCCGATGAAGTCATAGAATTCCGGCTCACCCCCGGAGACGGTAGGGATGCCGTAGGCCATCGAAAGGAGGGCGTTGGTGGCGGGGGTGTAGCTGTAAGCCTGGTCGACGATGACATGCGCCCCCCTCATCAGTGAGATATATTCATCATAGGGGCGGTTCTCGACGATTACAAGCTCACCTTTGCCCGGATTGCGGTCGATGGCGCGCCGTATGGCGGTCTCAAGCCGGTCGGTGCCTTTCTCCTCCATGCGGCCGCGGTGGCGTCCGAGGAAAATCCTCACGGGTCGTGGAGAGGGGGGAATCTCGACCGGGGGGAGTGTGGCCATGTCTACGGGGATGCCTCCGTAGGCGATTTTCTCTTCAGGCAGACGGCGGCGCAGGGCCACATGGTATTCGTAAAGCGCACTGACGGCCCCGTCGATTCCGGCATAGAACTCGTCGCACCAGTCGCGCAGCGGTGAGGTCTGCCACCGGTGAATGACCTCGGGGTGGCGCAGGGCGTAGGGGGCCGGCTTTCCCTCGATGCGGAACTCATTGTAGCGCAGGAGTCCATCGGGGTCGAGGCATTCCTCGATATACGGCAGGTCGGTGCCGAGGGCGGTCAGGAAGAGAGAGCCGTTGTCGCGCCTGAGACGGTGGAAAAGTTGCCTGACACGTTCGGGCCTGAGCTGCAGGAATATGGGGTTTGAGAAGCTGACCACGTCATAGCCTTTCAGTTTGTGGCGCAACGGGCCGTTGAGCTTCATCCATAACGCGAGACCCCCGGCTTTCCCCGGAAGGGGACGCCGGAGGTCTATGTCGCGGGGAGTCCGCATGAACCCGCTCCCGGAAGAGGCCACCGCCACCTCGCAACCTGCCCTCCGCAACCCTGTGGCCAGGGTGCGGTGGAAGTTGCTGGCATCGCCCATCAGGAGAATCTTCATTGGCTGACGGCAGTTGGGAATCAGAGGTAACGGTTCACAGCCGATTCGAGACGGTTGGCGGCTTCGACGCGCTCAACCAGGTCGCCGTGGCGGTTGAGGATGAAGATTGCGGGGAGGGCGTTGACGTTGTAGTCCACGAGCGACTGGGCGCCATTCTTCGGGGAGTTGTAGACCGTTATCCAGGGGAGGTTGCGGGCCGACTCTTTCCACTGGAACTCGTCGTCATCGAGGCCCACCTGGTAGATTTCCAGCCCCTGTGACTTGTGGGCGGAGTATATCTTGTTCAGCTCGACATTCAGGGCCTGCGAGCCTTGGGCGGTGTAGGCCGTGAAGCAGAGGATGACCACCTTGCCTGAAGAGGCCACGTCGGAGAGCTTGCGGGGTGTGCCCTTCTCATCCATCAGGTCGATTTCAGGGAACTGCATCTCGCTGGCCACGATTGTGTCGGCCGGGGCCGACGAGGGCATCACTGCCTTGCGGTTTGAGAGGTAGAGGTCTTTGAGCAGGGCTGTGCGGGGATCCGAGGGGCGGTGCTGCGAGTAAGCGTTGGCCACGGCTCCGATGATTCTGAGGTCGCTCTTCTCGGCGGGGGAGAAGAGGAGGGTGTCGCCGACCCGGTGGAACACCAGGTAATATGCCACGATGTCGGCGGGGTTGCGGAGAATCACCTCAGCCAGGCTGCGTTTCAGGTCGGGGTCGAAAGCCACGGCGTTCTCTCCCTGGGCTTTCGCCACCTTGGCGATGAGGTCGTTGACCTCCTGCATCTTCTCGGCCGACTCGGAGCCTGACAGGCGGGCGGTTGACTGGAAGCTGGAGGCGTCAGCCTCGATGCTGACAGTCTCGATGGAGTCGATGGGGAAGTAGGCCGACTCCCCGGCCAGGGTGAGGCGCAGCAGTTCGGGGTGGCCGAAAGGTGTTCCGGAGACCTTGAACGAGCCATCTTTCCCTACGGTGACGGTGTCGAGGGGATACCAGTTTCCGGCGGCGTTGGGAGCCTCGACCACGATGTCTTTTCCGGCGGCACCGGCGATTGTGCCTTCGGCGCTCCATTTCTTTTCGGAGCATCCGGTCAGGAGCATGGCGGCGGCCAGCGGCGCGAGGAGTGACTTGGGGGAGAGTGTGAGGATTCTGAGCGGTTTCATAATCGGTTGGCAGGGTTGATTATTCAAACTCGGCGGCTATCTTGGCGGCTATCTCCTCCATCTCTTCGGCGGGGAGGGTCAGTTTCCCGGCGCAGAAGTTCATGTCGGCGCCGGTGTTCATCGGCACGAGGTGGACATGGACGTGGTTCACATCCAGGCCGATCACTGTTACGCCTACCTTCTTGCAGGGGATTGCCTTCCTGATGGCTTTGGCGACGCGCTTGGCGAAGAGCATCAGCGAGGCGTATTCCTCGTCGGAGAGGTCGAAGATATAGTCGGTCTCCTTGCGGGGGATTACCAGCACGTGGCCGGCGTGGACGGGATTGATGTCGAGGAAGGCGAAGTGGTCTTTGTCTTCCGCCACCTTGTATGAGGGGATTTCCCCGGCGGCGATGCGTGAGAATATTGTTGCCATGGCGGTGTCAGAAAGAAATCTCCTGGATTTCGAATTTCATTGTCCCGGCGGGAACCTTTATCTCGACGACGTCACCCTTCTTGTGGCCCAGCAGCCCCTTGGCGATGGGTGTGGAGGCGCCGATTTTCTTCTCGCGGAGGTTGGCCTCGGAGTCGGCCACGATGGTGTATTCCACCTCCATGCCGTTGGCGGCGTTTTTCATCTTCACTTTCGACATGATGGCCACCTCGTCGGTCGAGAGCTTGCTCTCGTCGATGATGCGGGCGTTGGCCACGAGGTCTTTCAGCTTGGCTATCTTCATCTCGAGCATGCCCTGGGCTTCCTTGGCAGCGTCGTATTCCGAGTTTTCAGAGAGGTCGCCCTTGTCGCGGGCTTCGGCGATGGCGGCAGAGACGCGCGGACGCTCCACGCTTTCGAGGTAGGCTATCTCCTCCATTTTCTTCTTGTAGCCATCTTTGGTCATGTAAGTCAAGGCCATGATATTTGGAACTTTTAGGATTTACAATGAAAATTAAGCGGCCTTGGGCGGCCGCCTTTGGATAAAAATCGTTTGAGATGCAGTTGTCTGCGCAATCTTTGGGCTGACAGCAAAAACAATGCGCCTCGCCCTGTTGTCCGGGCGAGACCCAGTTGTAATCTGTCTCTGATTGTTACCGCAAAGTTAGCTCAAAATTCTGACATGGCCAAATAAATTCTTCACTTGGGCCCGCGGTCTGCGGTTCCGTTCCTGCTGTCTTCCGGGCGGCTGCGGCGGGGATTGGCGGGGAACCACCCTTTGCGCACACGTTCGCGTTGCTCGAACACCTCCAGGATGCTCCAGAAACAGGAGAAGGCGGCCACCGCCAGAAGTGTCTGCCAGAAGAAGTCGGTTACGGCGAGCGACGCGCACCCGGCCACGATGCCACCGATGAGGAACGCCCACCAGCAGCGGACGCCGAAGTAGTATTCCCCTTTGATTACCAGGGGGTGGCATATGCCGATTATCAGGAAACTGCAGAGGCCCAGAAGGAGGCCGGTCAGATTGTATTGGGCGAGAAATTCAGTCATTCAAAGGGATTGGGTTATGCCACGGAATCACGGGCCGTGGTATGGGGTTGCGGAGTGTGGCGGAGTGTGGCTGGAGAGGGGAGGGCTATTTCTCCGCGGCCTTGTGGCGGGAGTATGCCGCGGCCATGCGGGTGTGGTAGCCACGCGACTTTGCGCGGGGGCCGTTGTATTTCAGGGCGAAGGCGAGCCATTGCTTTTTCTGGAGCGGAGCGAGCATGCCGCATTTGGTTATCAGCCGGGCGAACAGCTCGAGCTGGTCGCGCTCGGAACGGCTCATCTTCTCGACGAACTCCTCGACCGAGGAGCAGCCGCAGAGTTTCCAGTTGAAGCCGCCTATCTGGAACATCCCCCAGAAGGCCGACTCCAGGGCGGAGGCGTCGTCGATGGCGCGGGCCGCGTCGAGGCGGGCGTATTGCGCCGCCTGGTAGGAGCCGTATTTGCGGGTGTCGGGACGGGCGAAAATCACCGGGGCTTTCTTCTTGGCCGAGCTGAGCGACACCCCGTGTTTGGGGGCGAACTTGCGATACATCGTCAGGTCGAAGTTGATGATCGGTTTCCCCGGCTGGTAGAATCCTTCGTGGGCTTTCCCCGCCTCGATGTCGACAACCGCCTTGATGGCCGCCACCTCGACGCCCAGCTCTTGGGCCACTTCGAGGAAGTCTTCGTCTGAGAGGCGGCTGAAACGGCTGTCGTGGGTGGGGTCTTCGAGAGGGAAGAGTACTACCGACTTGTCCCAATCCCCCTGTGACAGCTCCTCCGGCTCGGGGAAGGAGTCGGGGGCCGGGAAGGGAACCGTCGGCTCCTCATTCGCCACAGGCACCGGGGGGATGTCTGTCAGGGGAGCCGGCTCCACCTCCGGGGCCGTCGGGTCGTTCGTGGTTCCGGCGGCGTGGGCCGTCAGGGCCAGTGAGGCACACAGCGGCCCCAGGATGGTGACAAGTCGGTAGTTCTTCATGGTTTCAAAGGTGTCAGAGGGCTGCTACCTTCTCGAGGGTGCGGCGCAGCTGCTGGTAGAAGCGTTCCACGGCGGGGATGTGCATGCGCTCAGAGGGTGAATGCACGTCGCGCAGTGTCGGGCCGAATGAAACCATGTCGAGTTCGGGATAGTTCTGCTGGAAGAGGGCACACTCCAGACCGGCGTGGATGCCCTTGATTGCGGGCTTGACACCGTAGAGCTCCTCGTATGCCTCGGAAGCCATCTTCATGACGGGGGAGTCGAGGTTGGGGGTCCAGGCGGGGTAGCCGTCGCCATGCTCCACATCCGCGCCTGCCAGGAGGAAGAGGGCCTCTACCTGGTTGGCGATGTCATACTTGCGTGAGTCGACGCAGGAACGCTGCGAGGTGGTGACTACGATTCTGTCGTTGGCGGCCATCTTCACCGACGCGAGGTTGGTCGAAGTCTCAACCAGCCCTTCCATGTCGCGGCTCCATGACTGCACGCCGTGGGGGGCGCTGTAAAGGGCCATGATGAGGTTGCGCGAGGTGGCGGAGTCGATGGTGAAGTCGGGCTTGTCCACGCTGTCGAGGGTCAGCTTGAGGGTTGTCTCGAGACCCTTGTATTCATTCTCGATGTCGGCCGCGTATTTGTTGAAGGCGATGCGGACATCCTCCTTGCGGGAGGTGTGGACGCCGAACACCACGTGGGCGGCGCGGGGGATGGCGTTGCGCAGGTTGCCGCCGTCGATTTCAGCCACGCACACTTCGTCGTTGGCCTTCATGAGGTTGAAGAGGAAGCGTGAGATGAGCTTGTTGGCGTTGGCGCGGCCCAGGTGGATGTCACCTCCGGAGTGGCCTCCGAGGCCGTCGCGCACGTCGAGGTTGAAGTAGTGGAAGTCAACCGGGGCGAAAGAGCGCTTGTAGTTGAAGGTGGCCACGGTGTCGATGCCGCCGGCGCAGCCCACGAAGATTTCCGCGTCATCCTCTGAGTCGAGGTTGATGAGCATGGAGCCTTTGAGCTCACCCTTCTCGAGGTTGTTGGCGCCGGTCATGCCGGTCTCCTCATCCATCGTGATGAGGGCCTCGATGGGGCCGTGAACCAGCTTGTCGTCGGTCAGGATGGCCAGGGCGGCGGCCACGCCGATGCCGTTGTCAGCGCCGAGGGTGGTGCCCTTGGCCTTCACCCACTCCCCGTCGACGACGGTCTCGATGGGGTTGTTCTCGAAGTCGAATCCGGGATGGTCGCTCTCGCATACCATATCCATATGTCCCTGGAGAATCACCGTGGGGGCGTTCTCGTGGCCGGGAGTGGCGGGCTTGCGGAGAATCACGTTGCCGATCTTGTCGGCCTTGGCCTCGATGCCGTGTTCCTTGGCGAAATCGAGGATGTACTGGCGGATTTTCTCCTCTTTCTTGGACGGGCGGGGAATCTTCGTGATCTGGTCGAAGATTTCAAACACCTCTTTGGGCTGAAGGTCTTTAACTTCCATGGAATGACTTTTAAAATATCTTTGGGATTTGAAAATTCTGTTAAATGTCGAGTTTCGATACGGCTAAGTTACAAAATAAAAATGAAATTCAGCCAAAAATTGCCATAACTTTCTTATATTTGCGCCCAAAATAGGCGTAAAACCGATGAAAACCATCCTTGTCACAGTCATATCGGTGGTGTCGCTTCTGGCGGTAGCCATCGCCCTGCTGGGGGTGAAAGCCTTGTTTGTCAAGGGAGGGAGGTTCCCCTCGGGGCATGTCCACGAGCTGCCCCGTCGGCGTCGCCAGGCCCTTGAACGCCTCAAGAAGAATAACAACTCAAAACACAATATTCAGAGCAACCAATGAAAAAACTTGCTTTCGCCCTCGGAACCGCCGCTTTCGCCCTGACCCTGGCGAGCTGTTCCGGCAGTGAGGAAAAGAAAGAACAGGCCGACGGCCAGGAAGCTCCCAAGACTGTCAATGCAGAGGGAGAGAAGTTCGCCCCCACCACCAACATCCGTTACTACAACATGGACTCGGTGATGGCCAACTACGACCTGGTCAAGACCTACAACGAGACAAATCTCCGCGCTACCCGTGAGCTTGAGAATGCCATGCAGAGCCGCCAGAGCGAACTCCAGCGCCTGGCATCCAACATCCAGCAGAAAGTCCAGTCAAACGGTTACCTCTCAGAGGCTTCATACAACGCCGACATGCAGGATCTCAACCGCAAGCAGCAGCAGGCTGAGACTTACCTGGGCAACCTCCAGGCCCGCGCGCAGCAGGAAGCCCTCCGCCAGCAGCAGGAGTTCCTCGACTCGATCAACAACTTCCTTGTCCACTACAACCGCGACAAGCATTACGACGCCATCCTGCTTTATTCCCCCGGCCAGTATTTTAACCCGGCCCTCGACATCACCGCCGATGTCATCGCCGGCCTGAACGCCCGCTACAAGAAGGCCGCTCCCGCCAAGGATGACAAGAAAGCCGACGACAGCAAGGAGGCATCAAAATAATCTGCCCCCGGTAACTACCGCATAAACAATACACCCACGGTTCAGAAAAACCGTGGGTGTATTGTTTTAGTTCGCCCGACATGGGCATAATCTAACGGGTGTAAGTCCCGAGCGCGCCC
>CAMWVQ010000043.1 GCA_947177635.1 uncultured Porphyromonadaceae bacterium
AGTTGCGCGATATAATATTGCCGGACTGCTTCACCCGAATTTTAAGAATGTATGTTCGGAAGTCGTTGCACAGGCCGATGGTCACGTCTTTCATCAGACATCTGCCGTTGCAGAAGTCTTTGAAGTGCTTATAGACGATTTCCCATTTCTGATATTTCTCCTTGGTTTTATCATGGAAATATCCCAGAAAGTCCGCCTGCTTCTTGGTGCGGTCGAGAAAGCCATACTCCTCGTTGATGATAGCCAACTCACGTGTGGCACGTATGCCACGGGCTTTGAGCATGATTTCCTCGTTGTAGTCAAGCTCGAATTTGTCTTTTGGATTACCGATGAGATACAGCCCGAGAAACTCCCTGCGCGACATCTTCTTGATGTGCGGATTCCAGATGGGTGGGTAGTAGTCGAGATAGAGCGACAGTTTGCCGCTGCGCAGTTTTTCTTTTCGTAGGGTCACTTTGGTGATGGTTGCAGATTCCATATTTCTTTGTTTTAGATTTATAATGTGTAAAGGAAAGAGGTGGTTGCCCGGTGAGAGAAATCACCGGAGTTATTCAATCTTGGGATTGAATAACTCCGCTAACTCTTTGGCGTTCAGTTTGACATACTTGCCACAGCGGAGCTTGGTTATCTTATATGTTTTGACATAGTGATACAGTTGGTCACGGGTCAGAGAGTATTTCTCCATAGCATCAGCCACCGAAATAAACTCTACATCCTCGGCTGACTTAGCACCCTTGGCCACATCAAAGTGATATTTGGAGTAATAGACCTTCGGACCCTCCTTGCGCTTCGGAATACCGATTTTCGACACCAGCGTATATATCGCCGATAACGTCATTCCATACTCTGATTGAATATCCTCCACCGAATACCACTCCGTAATTCCCGGATTCTCCTTTCTCGCCGAGAAAAGCCGGTCGATATGGTTCTTACTGAAATAAGCTTTGCCACGAAGAATTGTCTTCGGCACATTGTTCTCGGCAACCACTTTGTATATCCAAGAATCCTTCACTCCGAACTTCTCACGAATTTCAGCTCGGGTATAGAAATCAGAGATTGACTTTGATTTTCTTTCAGCAGTTTCAGACGGCTCCGTTTCTTTTGGTGTCAGAAAATCAAACATCGCCTGAATATCGGCTTTACTGATGAGAGTCTTCCTTCCGATTCTTGTCACTTTGATTTTACCCCGGTTGATGTTGTCATAAATATATGTCCGGCACACACCGAGATATTGCGCCGTTTCTGTCGGAGTCAAGAAATCCTTATCACGGCTTTTTCGGTCGGGATTACACTGGCTGGTTTCCTGATTGGAAAGAGCCATCTTCTTTTGCCTCGTGCGCTCCTTATAGGAATGTTCCGCGTATCGCTTCGAGCAGAAACGTGTAACCGTTGTCTGAGCCATAAAACGGTTGCCACACCACTCGCAGATTCTTTCAATTTTAATGTTGCTACTCATTTCGTTGGTGTTAATTTCGCCTTAGTTTGTTCGTGCGCGTCCGTTGACGTCCGTCTACGTCCGCAAACCTCCACCACCTTGCTGACGCTTGTGGTGAAATGAGTCGCTGTCGTACAAAATCCGTACAAAATAGTGCATAAAAACGCCTAACACTGACAGTTATCAGCATTAGGCGTTCTTGTAAGATTTAAGTTTTATCGTTCAGTAACAGTCAATTGCTATCAATATAAAGCATTGATAATCAATCAATTACTTGCCGATGCAGAAGCGGGAGAAGATGGAGGCGAGGATGTCGGGGGTGGTGAGGGTGCCGGTGATGGAGGAGAGGTGGTGGAGGGTGGCGCGGAGGTCTTGGGCGATGAGGTCGCCGGGGAGGTTGGTGCGGAGGCCCAGGAGGATGGAGGAGGTGGAGGCGGAGGCTTCGCGGAGAGCCTGGGCATGGCGCAGGTTGGTTACCATGATGGTGTCTTCGTCGGTGGTGCCGCGCAGTCGGTCGGCGATCTCTGTCAGTGCGGTCAGGAGTTCCTTGTGTCCTTCCCCGGTTTTGGTGGAGAAATGGATAACTGACGCATAGTCAAAGGAATCCACATCAATAGAGTGGGGGAAACCATCGGGGGTGCCGGACGCAAGGTCTGATTTGTTCAGCAGGAGGATGGTGGGGATTGCCTGCGGTGCATCCGGAAGTTCATCGATGGGGGAGGGGAGAGGCCGTGACGCGTCTACTACCGAGATGATGATGGCTGCCCGGGAGAGGGCCTGACGCGAACGCTCGATGCCAAGAGCCTCGATGGGGTCGTCGGTCTCGCGCAATCCGGCAGTGTCGATGAAACGGAAAAGGTAGTCCCCGATTTCGAGGGTGTCCTCGATGGTGTCGCGCGTTGTGCCGTGTATGTCGGATACTATGGCTCGGTCTTCCCCGAGGAGAAGGTTGAGCAGAGACGACTTCCCGGCATTGGTGGGGCCGACGATGGCCACGGGAATACCATCCTTTATCGCTGAGCCGGCCGAGAAAGACTTCTCCAGACGTGAGACCTCGTCGTGGATTTCCGTGGCGATTTCGCGCAACCTCTCGCGGGAGGCGAATTCCACCTCCTCCTCCGAGAAATCCAGTTCAAGTTCCAACAGCGATGCCAGGTCGAGCAACTTGTCACGCAACTCCTCCAGCCGCCGCGAGAAGCCACCTCTCATCTGCGAGGCTGCCAGCCGGTGGGCGGCCCGTGAGTTGGAGGCAATCACATCGGCGACAGCCTCGGCCTGCGCCAAGTCCATCTTGCCGTTGGCGAATGCCCGGCGGGTGAATTCTCCCGGTTCGGCGAGCCTCGCTCCCTGGCCTGTCAGAATTTCAAGCAGCCGACGCTGCACATACTTCGAGCCGTGGACCGACAGCTCCACCACATCCTCCCCCGTGAATGACGCAGGATTGCGGAACACGGTCGCCACCGCCTCGTCAAGCATCTCATCACCCCTCGTCGGGTCGATTACCCGGCCGAACCTCACGGTGTGTCCCGGCGTTTCTTCCAGCGGCTTCCCGCGCCATATCCTGTCGGTTACGGCAATGGCCTGCGGGCCGCTGACACGGATTACGGCTATGCCTCCGACCCCGGGAGGGGTCGAAACGGCGCATATTGTGTCCTCAAGGTTGATGGTGTCGCTTTTCATGGCGGCAAAGTTACTGATTTCCCGGAAAACTTGCGTAACTTTGCGTCTGAAAAGCTCTGAAAACAATCCCTGCTGTCAGCCCTGTATATTATGTCACTCCCCATAAGTCCCGCCCGCGACGCACGTAAATTGCGTGAACTCGCCGAGATGTCAGTCGGACGTCTCCTCTGGAAATATTCCCTCCCGTCAGTGGTCGGAATGCTCGTCATGCAGCTTTACAACGTCATCGACCGCATCGTCATCGGCCAGGTCGTAGGGCCAAAGGCCATCGCCGGACTCGCCATCACCTTCCCTGTGATGAATATCGCCACCGCCCTCGGAGTGCTCATCGGAGCCGGAGCCACCGCCCGTATGAGCCTCTTCCTCGGCGCAGGCGACATCGACGGCGCGCGCCGCATACTCGGCAACTCACTCGTGCTGACCCTGACCATCGGCGTGATATACATAGGCCTCTTCGCCATCTTCATGTCCCCCGTCCTGCGTCTGTTCGGTGCCGACGAGCAGACATTGCCTTACGCCCGCGACTTCATGATGTATATCCTCCCCGGACTGCTGATGACCAACCTCACCTTTACCTTCAACAACATGATGCGCGCCACCGGCTTCCCCACCCGCGCCATGCTGACGATGTTCATCGGATTCGGACTCAACATGCTCCTCGCCCCAACCTTCGTCTACCTCTTCGGCCTCGGAATCAAAGGCGCGGCCATAGCCACCGACATCTCGATGACAATATCGATGATATTCGTGATGCGCCACTTCTGCTCCCGCCGCAACGGCCCCGTCATCTTCACCCCCGGCACCTACCGCATCTCCTGGCCCCTGGTCTGGGGCATCATCGGCATCGGTGCCGCCCCCTCGATAATCAACGTCGCCTCCTGCCTGATCAACATCTTCCTCAACAACGCCCTGAAACACTACGGAGGATATGAGGCAATCGCAGCCTCAGGCATCTTCGTGACCTACACCTCCATGCTCTGCTGCATAGTGCTCGGAATCTGCCAAGGCTTCCAGCCCATCGCCGGATACAACTACGGCCACGGCAATCCCCGGCGCGTTGCCCGCGTCTTCTGGCTCGCCACCGCCGCAGCCACTCTTGTCACCCTCCTCGGCTGGGCGTTCGGCCTGACCATCCCCCGCCTGATAGCCCGCGCCTTTGTCAGCGACGCTGCGCTTGCCAATTTCACCGGCCACGCTCTGTCAACAGCCCTGATATGCTTCCTCCTGGTCGGATTCCAGATTGTCGCCACCACCTATTTCCAGTCAATCGGGAAAGTCGGCACCTCCATCTTCCTCAGCCTTGTCCGCCAGGTCATCTTCCTGCTGCCGCTCCTGATGATACTTCCCCGCTTCTTCGGACTCGACGGCATATGGTACACCTTCCCCATATCCGACGCCCTCGCCACCGTAGTCTCGGCAATACTTGTCATCCGCTCCCTGAACTCGCTGCGCAATGATACTATTTTGGCCAATGCTTGACCATATTTGACATTCCGGAACTGCGCCGTGAAAAATTCGTAAATTTGCGCCACCACTTAACGCAAACCATTGAAAACGATGAAATACGGCCATTTCGACGACAAAACCCGCGAGTATGTCATCACCAATCCCCTCACCCCCTGGCCCTGGATCAACTACCTCGGCAACGAGGCATTCTTCTCATTGATTTCCAACACCGCCGGAGGGTATTCCTTCTACCGCGACGCCAAATTCCGCCGCCTGACCCGTTACCGTTACAACGGAGTGCCGATGGACGCCGGAGGCCGCTATTTCTACATCAAGGATGGCGACACCGTATGGAACCCCGGATGGAAACCCTGCAAGACCCCCTTGGATTTATACGAGTGCCGCCACGGCCTGAACTACACCGTCATCACCGGCTGCAAGAACGGACTCCGGGCCCGTGCCCTCTTCTTCGTCCCCGACGGGGTGAACGCCGAAGTCACCAAGCTCACCCTGACCAATCTCACCGACCGACCCAAAAGCTTCACCCTCTTCTCATTCCAGGAATGGTGTCTGTGGAACGCCGCCGCCGACATGGAGAATTTCCAGCGCAACTTCTCCACCGGCGAAGTCGAAATCGACGGGTCGGCCATATACCACAAGACCGAATACAAAGAGCGCCGCGACCATTATGCCTTCTATTGGGTCAACGCCCCGGTCGATGGCTTCGACACCGACCGCGAGTCATTCCTCGGCCTTTACAACGGCTTCGACGAGCCGGAAGCCGTCCTGGAGGGGAAAGCCCGCAATTCCGTGGCCCACGGATGGTCTCCCATCGCCTCCCATCAGCTCGAAATCACCCTCCGTCCCGGCGAAAGCCGCGAACTGGTCTTTATGCTCGGTTACGTCGAGAATCCCGCCGACAGCAAATGGGAGTCAAAAGGGATAATCAACAAACAGTCCGCCAGGGAGATGATGGCGATGTTCGACACCCCCGCGAAAGTTGATGCCGCGTTTGAGAAACTCCGTGCCGGATGGGACAGACTCCTCGGTAACTTCCACATCGAATCGGCCGACCCACGCCTTGACCGTATGGTCAACATATGGAACCAGTACCAGTGTATGGTCACCTTCTGCTTCTCCCGCTCCGCGTCATTCTTCGAGAGCGGCATAGGCCGAGGCATGGGTTTCCGCGACTCCAACCAAGACCTTGTCGGCTTCGTCCACCAGATTCCCTCCCGCGCCCGCCAGAGGATTCTCGACATAGCCGCCACACAGTTCCCCGACGGAAGCTGTTACCACCAGTACCAGCCCCTGACAAAACGCGGCAACAACGACATCGGCTCAGGCTTCAACGACGACCCGATGTGGCTCATCTTCGGCACAATCGCCTATATCAAAGAGACCGGCGACTTCTCCATCCTCGACGAACCGGTTCCGTTCGACAACCATCCCGGCTCCGAAGTCCCCCTGCTCGACCATCTCCGCGTTTCATTCGACCACGTAATCACCCATCTCGGCCCCCACGGCCTGCCGCTCATCGGCCGCGCCGACTGGAACGACTGCCTCAACCTCAACTGCTTCTCCAGCGACCCCAATGAGTCGTTCCAGACCACGGAAAACAAATCGGAAGGCTCACGCGCCGAATCGCTGATGATTGCCGGGCAGTTCGTCATCTATGGACGTGACTACGCCGACCTCTGCCGCCACCTCGGGAAGGACGCCGAGGCCGACCGCGCGATACGCCATGTCGAGGCAATGGTCGAGGCCGTCAAAAAACACGGATGGGACGGTCAATGGTATCTCCGGGCCTACGACTATTTCGGCCGCAAAGTCGGCTCTTCCGAGAACAAAGAGGGGAAAATCTTCGTCGAGTCGCAAGGCTGGTGTGCAATGGCCGGAATCGGCCTCGAAGATGGCATGGTTGAGCAATCCCTCGACTCGGTAAAGAAATATCTCGACTGCGACCACGGCATCGTCCTCAACAATCCCCCATTCACCGAATACATCATCGACTACGGCGAAATATCAACCTACCCGGCGGGATACAAAGAGAACGCCGGAATCTTCGCCCACAACAACCCCTGGGTGATAATCGGCGAGACAGTCCTCGGAAGAGGCGACCGCGCCTGGGAATATTACAGGAAGATTTCTCCCGCCTATGTCGAGGAGCACAGCGACCTCCATAAAGTCGAGCCGTATGTCTATTGCCAGATGACCGCCGGAAAAGACGCCTCACGTCCCGGAGAAGGGAAAAACTCCTGGCTGACAGGCACCGCCGCCTGGAACTGGTATGCCGTCACCCAGTTCATCCTCGGCATCCGACCCGATTTAGACGGCCTTCTGATAGACCCCTGCATCCCCACAGACTGGGACGGCTACCGCGTTCAGCGCCGTTTCCGTGGCGCCACTTATGACATCCACGTCCGCAATCCCCGCCATGTCAGCCGTGGAGTCACCTCCCTTGCCCTTAACGGCCTCCCCGTGGAGGGCAACCACCTCCCCATATGCCCTGCCGGAACGGTCAACCAAGTTGAAGTAACCCTTGGATGATATCCTCATCCGCCGGCAGCCATTGCAACGAGGTCAGCCCCTGCGCGTCGAGCCATCTCGCCGCCTTGTGCTCGAGCAGCTCAGGCTCCGCGCCGTCAGGCAACGCGCATAAATAACAATGCAGCACCAGATGGAAATCCGGGTAGTCGAACTCCCTGACACAGAACAGTTCCCCTACCCGGATTTCCGTGTCAAGTTCCTCCCTGATTTCCCTGACCAACGCCTCGCGCGGATTCTCTCCCGGCTCAATCTTTCCGCCCGGGAACTCCCACATCCCTTCAAACGCCCCGTAACCTCTCTGCGTCGCCAGATACAACCCCTCGCGCCTGATTATGGCCGCCACCACCTCGATCCTTTTCATAAGCCCTGTGCTATTAGATGTTTTCTGTTAAATCTTTCCGGGTTACCCATAAATCAGTTGATTAAGATTTGTCGGTCCAGTCCCGTTATTTGCGCAAATATACGAATAAAAAGCAAAGCCATTTACTTCAAATCGCCCGATTTCTGCCGATAGTACACTTTTTTAGTACGCGGCGTTAAAGATATAATGGCTGACAATCAAACGATTATCAGCCATTATCAGTACCCCCAACCGTGCCGTATTAGAACCAATCTTGGCCGACCTCGACCGATTGTGGGAAATGCGTCACTGGATACCCGAGCCAGGAAAACCTATAATCCCTGAGAAATTATAGTCAAATAGGGATTTAGGAATTACAGGTTTAGCGCTTATATTATTATAACATTCCAAATCTATAATAGCCTCAACAATATTATCAATATCTTTAATGTTTCGACTATGATAGGCATTTGTAAGTTTATCCTTGTGTGTTGTCGAGATATTTGATATAATTGGTATTCTAATTTTTTTAATACTTTGACTTTGCCAACGTGGCAAGCCTCCATTCATCTTATTAGAAATACTTTCAATTTGAGCCCGTACAAAACTGCTCATAAGAATAGCAGCCAACAATTCAAGTTCCTCTAAGGAGCGTCCTATGATATAGTAAATATTATGAGCAGGATAAAACAACCCCTTATCAACAAAAATAGTGTTATTCCCAGATATATCAGGCAATAAAATCTTCGGAAGACTTATTATTTCAGGCTTAATCTTGTCTATAAGGGAATACCAGATTCGCCCATTTTTAACAATATGTCTCTTGGAGAGAATCGGTCTAAACTGCTCAAGATACTGTTTCGCCTTTGGGTATTTGTTCAAATTGATAATAGAACCATCTAATCCATAAGGATTTAGTATGTATAATCCTTTCCAATTGAATTCATTTCCTGTCAAGTCTTTAGCATTCACTAAAGGCATTAGGAGTTCTCTTTCTACGTAATTTTCAAGTTCTTTGGAGATAAAAATTCTATCTGCACCCGTAGCAGCTCCTATGCCGATTTTAAAACCTTGTTGCTCAATAGAACTTAGCTTTCCAACTTTATCAGACAAAAATAAATCATCCCAGTTTTCTAAAGACTCGAATATTTTTTGTTTAGTTGGTATCGGTTTGTCTAACTCGCTTAAATCTTTAATTTTAGCAAGTTTTACTTTTTTGCCAATCCCCGTGTTCGATATAAGCGTGATAGATGGATAAGCCAAAACCGATTCTTTGAAAACATCTAAATTTTCAACATCTATAATATATTCCAGATTGTAAGACGAGGAAATCAATGCACGGAGTTTTTTCCCGTATTCATTTTTAAGCCATCTATTGGAACATATGAAACAATGGCGTCCATTAACAGACAGATTTCTTAGACAATGTTCATAGAAAAGGACGTACAAATCACTCCTATAGTGAAATGTGTAAAACCTAATTTTATATAAGTTTCTCGCTTCTTTGGGAATATTTTCATATCGAACGTATGGGGGATTCCCAACTATAAAATCAAACTGGGTATCCCACGATGAAAACAGAAAATCTTCTGTTTTTAGATTCAAGGGTATAAGGTTCGGCATATTCCTCCTTAAGGAACGAATACATTTATCATATTTGGCTTTATCTATTTCGCAACCATAGACTTTTTTAGCCATGATTTCAGAAGCATCGAAATTAAATTTCTTAGCAGATTCAATTAGACGATTCTGTATTTCTATCAAAAAATCCCCATGTCCAAAACTTGGCTCAAGAACCTTATATGCTGATAAATCTTTGTCTGACGTGTAACCTATTAAATCAAGCATAAAACGAACTACTCGTGGAGATGTAAAGACATCACCATGAGACACTCCGCTTCGTCTTAAGCCATATAAGTTACTTGTTAAATTCACTTGCACATCCAATTAAATATCCCTTTAGAGAATCTGTGAAGCGAGAAATGGATAAGCCTTCAGTCACATCACTATATGTTTTTGCATCTTTTGTGCGAATAAGGCATGCCGAAGTATATAATCTTTCGGTCATTAATTTTTCACACAAAATCCTATAACGGTCAATATATGATGCGTTTTCAAACTCATTTAAAACAGGATAATGGTTCGTATAATTTCTTACGGGTATTGTGGATTTTTCATCATCGCCAATCAACATTAAGTACCCAAGCCAAGGTGTACCAAAAGTCGGAAACTCCTTTTCTCTAAATGCTGTCCATAAATCGGTTGCGCTTCCAAGTGCTTCTTCTGTACGATTGTTAAAATTATTTCCGTAAGAACCGACTTGTGATTTCAACTCAATGAGTACAAGTAGTTTTCCAGATGGGCTAATCACAATAAAATCCCAATCTTTTGACGAACGAAAGAATCCAGGTATATAATTATTTTTGTCATAGATGCATGCTGGTGGAACTCCTACGGATAAACATGCATCTCTCAACAAATCAATAAATCCGTCCAATTGTTTTCCTCCGACCACAGCGCCCCTATTTGAAGAATCAGAACTGCGTTTCAACTGCTTGTTCTTGGTTCTCCAAAAAAAATCTACGGCTTTAGCTGTGCTTAAAATAAGATTGAAAGACTTCTTCATTGTCCCAAAGTTAGTTATAAAAATTGATATAAGCAAACATAGAACCGATTCTTACAACAAAGTGCTTGAGCTTGTCTATGAGCAGACCAATGAGTTAAGAGGGGCGGGTAAAAGAAAAGAGGACTCTCAAAAAGAGAATCCTCAGTTCAGTACCCGGACCCGGGCTCGAACCGGGATGGATTGCTCCAACGGTGTTTGAGACCGTCGCGTCTACCGATTCCGCCATCCGGGCAAGGAAGGACGCCCCGGTAGATGGGGCTTTTGCTGTGCAAAGTTAAGAAGATTTTGGTTATCGCGCAACTTTTTGCCTTGAAAACCGAGAGGAGGCCGCAATAAATCAGTATAAACCAGGATGCATACCTGGGCTTTGGGAATGCCTCCGGACGTATTTGGGAATGCCTCCGGACATAAACCTGGACTGTGGAAACAAACCGGGACGTAAACCTGGCGCACAGCGTATATGCGCAATGAATTGGGCGTCGCTGTATGCCGGTCGTGGGGCGTCTTGGTCAGCGGGTCAGGACGATGTTCTTGTCAGAGGCTATGCGGCGCATGTTGAGAATGGCGTAGCGCATACGGCCCAGGGCGGTGTTGATTGACACGCCGGTTGCCTCGGCGATTTCCTTGAACGACATGTTGCGGTAGAAGCGCATGTCGAGCACCTCGCGCTGCGACTCAGGCAGCGACTCCATGATGCGCTTCACGTCGGTGTGGATCTGGGATGTCACCATCAGGTCTTCCACATTCTCCTCCGAAAGGTCGCGGCGGTTGAGCACGTCGGCATCATCCTGGTCGGTCGAGATGGTGTTCTCGCTCTTGGCCTGGCGGAAAAAGTCGATGATGAGATTGTGGGCGATGCGGGTTATCCACGCCGAGAACTTGCCGGAGTCGGTGTATCGGCCCTGCTTGATGGTTGAGATGGCCTTGACGAAGGTCTCCTGGAAGATGTCGTCGGCTACATCCTTGTTCTTTACAATGTTGAAAATATAGTTGAACACACGGTTTTCGTGCCTGCGCAGGAGGGTGTCGAAAGCTTCATTGTTTCCGTCGGCGTAGGCTGCTACCAACTTTTCGTCGGCAAGCCGGGTAAGTTTTTGCATTTCAGTCAGTGTAGTTTGGTTAGGTAGAATTTCCGGTCTATAGGCGTTGGTTTTTGAGTTGTTTGGGGTTTGAGTTTTAGGTTAAAGTCCCCACGGGCGTCTGATTGCGGGTGGGGCCGTGATGGACCATTGCTGTGTTCTATCTATGCAAAGTTACAAAAAAGCCGCTTTTTTTCAAAACGCCGAATCATAAATCTCGCCTGATTTAAGAAAATTTTGCACACCGAGGGCAATATACGGCTTCTGGCGGCGTTCGGCCTCTTCGGGCAGCCGGGGCTCCGGAGCCTCGGAAAGTGTGAAAAAACGCTTGTGTGACATACTAAAACACCCCTTCAGGCGTTATAGTAATGTAACCGTTCTTCACAGCCGGCCCGTCTGGTCCGGTCGAGCAGATTCCTCTCGTTCAATTTTGTAGCTTGCCTATGAAAAATGATTCTACCCAATTGTTCCCGTCAGCGATGAAATCCGCAGCTCCCCGCCGCCGCCGTCCCCAGGGGCTTTCCCCCCGCCGGTCGACAATCCTCTTCCTCCGCCAGTATGCCCGCGCCTACAGCTGCGTGGCCACGCTGCCATCGTCGCTTGGCTCATTTGTCGCCAATTGAGCCGATAGCGGGCGTTTTCGGCCCGCGAACCCCTGACGCTGATGGCATTTTGCCTCGCAAATCGGGAAAAGCATTACAAATTGCGCGACAAGCCTGAAAATTTAGCCCCCGGATATTGCATATTCGGGGGATTTTTCGTTATTTTGCGCAATCGCTTCAATTGAGCGCTTGGCCGTCCCGGCCCCACCTCCGCTTGATGCGGAGGTGGTCGGGCGGCCGCCCGAAACTAATTTTGCATGGATATGAAGAGAAAAGTCCTGACGCTTGCAATGGCAGCCTTGACGGTAGCGTCCGCCTACGCGGTTCCTGCCAGGCGCCTGACCCGTACTGTCACCCAGCCCGACGGGTCTACCGTCACAGTCACCCTCACCGGCGACGAGTGGTTCCACTCCTTCGTCACATCCGACGGGCTTGCCGTGGATTTCACCCCGGAAGGATACGCGGTCTACCGCACTCCCGACGGCATCACCTCGGTGTATGCCCACGAGCTGGCCGAACGCTCCGCCGGAGAGCAATCATTCATCGCCGCCAGCTCCACCCTCCTCACCTATGACGCCCAGCGCGCCGCCTCCCCGAAAGTGCAGGCCCGCATGGCGCAGCAGCAGACGGTCAACGCCCCCATGCGTCGTGCCCAGGGGCGGGTCAGCATAGAACAGAAAGATTCACAGGTTCCCCACAAAGGCACAGCCCACGTGCCAATCCTGCTCGTGGAATACCAGGACATAAAATTCAAGGATGGCGACGGCGCCAACGCCGTCTTCCAGGAATTCTTCAACGGCGAGGAGGGGAGCGCCAAGAAATATTTCACCGACGCTTCGCTTGGCGCCTACGACCCCCAGTTCCACGTCTATGGGCCCTATACGGTCTCTAAGAACCGCGTCTATTACGGCGGCACCGACTATTGGGGAAATGACGAGAAGCCAGGCCATATGGTCAAGGAAGCCATACAGCTCGCCGACCCCGATGTCGACTTCTCGATATTCGACAACGACGGCGACGGCGTCTGTGACGTGGTGATTGTCCTTTACGCGGGAGTCGGGCAGGCCTCCTCCGGAGTCGTCCAGTCGGTATGGCCCTGCCAGTGGGACCTCGCCTCATCCGGCGCGGGGACTGTCACCTGCGACGGCATCAAGATGAGCAAGTTCGCCGTCTTCAACGAGCTCAACGGCTCTTACCGGACCCGCATCGACGGTATCGGCACATTCTGCCACGAGTTCTCCCACTGCCTCGGTCTCCCCGACTTCTACGAGACCACCTACGGCAACGGCTACTTCGGCATGGGCGACTGGTCGCTCATGGACCACGGCTGTTACAACGACGACGGCTATACCCCCATCGGCTACTCCGCCTACGAGAAAGCGTTCATGGGATGGATTGACCTCGTCGACGGCGAGCAGGACACCCAGTACACCCTCCCGGTGCTCAACGACAACTCCAGCCCCGCCTCTCGCGCGGTGGTGCTCACCAACACCAAAGACCCCAACGAATACTTCATCTTCGAGAACCGCGCCCGGCAGGACTGGGACGAGTATATCCCCGATGAAGGCATGCTCATCACCCACGTGACATACAGCGCGTCGGCATGGAACAACAACACCGTCAACAACTACGCCCTCCAGCGTATGACCCCCGTCCCCGCCGACAACCGCCTGGACTCCAACACGCAGAACGCCGACCTGTGGCCGAAAAGCTATGCAACTGAGTTCACCAACACCTCCGTGCCAGCCGCCAAGACCAACACCGGCTCATACCTCTCCAAGCCGGTCACCGAGATAACCCGCGATCCGCTGACCGGTGAAGTCTCCTTCTGGGTCGACCGCCAGCCGATCAGCGAGATTCCGACGCCGCAGCCTGCCGAACCCGCCGTGGAGGAAAGCGGAAGCTTCACCGCCTCCTGGCCTCCCGTTGAGGTTGCCGGCACCGATGTGACCTACACCCTCCAGGTGTGGCCCGCCATAGGGGAGCTCCCCGTCCCCTCCCTCTGGACCGACTTCTCCAACGGCCTTGAAGGCTGGACCCTTGCCGGGGAGTACAAGCTCCTCTCCACTTCGATGTATCTCGGCACAGCCATGGCTGACGGCTCCATGACCTCGGAAGGCACCGTCACCCCCTCGGGCGGCGTTGTCACAGTGGTGGTCAACGCCAAGCGTTACGGCACCGACACCGACCCCGTATTGGAGCTCACCCTCATCGACGAGGATGGCAACGAATGCGCCACTACCACCAAGGAGGTCGGCAAGACCGCCGCATATTACTCCATAGCCTTTGCCGGGCTCGACGACACCAAGGGATATACCCTTAAAGTCGCCAACCTCGGCAAGTCCAGGCGCGTGACCCTCTACTCGGCGATGGCCTTCCCCGGAGACTGCGCCGACTGTGACGACATCGACTATGACAAAGCCCTCGCCGCAGCCCTTGGTGCCGATTCCGCCCCCGCGCGCGCCGAGCAGACAGTGGTGGGAGACCGCATCACAGTCACGGGCATCACCGACACCTCCTATAAAGTCACAGGTTTGCAGGACATCGTCTACCGCTTCCGCGTGAAAGCGGTGCCGGTCGACCCCGAGAAGGGTAAAGAGAGCTTCTGGTCGCCGACCATGGAGATTGACCTCTCCACCTCCGGCATCGGCGCGATTGCCGGCACCCGGGATCTCAAGGCCGCCTACATCCTCCTCGACGGGGAGGTAGTGGCCACCCCCGGCGCGCGCCTCTACTCCATCTCCGGAGTCGAAATCCGTCCGGTAGCTCCCGGTCGCTTCGCTCCCGCCCCCGGAGCCTATCTGCTGGTGACCCCGGGCTTGCGCCCCGCCAAAATAGTCCTCTGACACTTTTCCATACTTGACGGGAGTCCCCGGTTTCAGCCGCTGTGCTGAAGCCGGGGGCTCTTGTTGTGTTTGGGCTTCTGTCGGTCTGGTTTGTCGGTCTGGTTTGGGATATTTGGCTCGCGGTGGCGGTTTTGGCATCAGTTTGAAAAGGAAATGGGGATTTCTGTATGAGGGTGAATGGTTAGGAATATGGAAGACTGCCACCCTGCGGGTTTAAAATGTTAAGTGCTGTGAATTACTGAAAATTCGGCGGAATGCCCGTTTAAATGGGTTTTAAGGGTGGTTTGTGTCATATTGTTAGTTTGATGCTTGCTTAATAATTGTAACCAAATTAGGTTATGGTGCGTCTGTTGGGCGTTTTTTTTTGTTTTTGAAAAAGTTTCACAAAAATTTGCAGGTGTAAAATTATTATCATAAATTTGCAAACGAAGCTGTATTGGTGGCTTTTGTCGGGTGTTTTGCCTTGTTGTGTGGCAAAATGCTTCAAGGTTGCTTGAAAAGCAAACGGCTTCATCGGTGAATTAATCTTAACAGAGTTAAATTTCGGAAACAACCGTTCATCCCTTCAATCAGACAAAGAGACTTCAAAAACAAACATAAATCAATCTCAAATGGGAAAAGGATAGATTAAAGGATTCATTTGTCCGCCAAATTCCCGGTCAGTAATTAACTCAGAATCCATCATTGTAGACATTATGAGGAAATCATTATCTCTGATGCTATCAGCCGCGCTGGCCTTCGGGTCAGTCACCTCTGCCTACGCTGCTCCTTTGGCGAAAAAGGCGGGGGGTGGCTCTGCGGAAAATCCGTATGCGTCCAAGGTCGCAGCGGGTGTTGGCGCGAAAGGGGAAGTAAAGCTTACAAATCCCCGGACTATCATGGCGCGTCCTGTCTCAGGGCTCCATCAGGTGAAATCCGAGCTCAAAGCTAAAAAGAACACCGCCCTGCGCTCTGCGACGGCCGCCCAGCGCGCATTGGCGACAAATGTGAATCTGCGCGGCCACGTTGTTTTCCTCAACTCCTGGAACGAAGCCGGGGCGGCTGCTTACGGTGTCTACACCGTGCCAACCAGCGACGCCTCCGGGTTTGAACTGGTCGGAGCCCTTGATGGCGGGTACCTCTATGGCAGTGTAGACGATGGCGACGGGCACTATTATGCCGTTAGCTATCAGAACTTGTGGGGCATTATCGATATCATGGCCCTCGACACATATGATACCGACACCTGGGAACTCATCGACTCGAAGGAGGTTAGCTACGACGCCATGTCACTCGGTTCTGCCCTCGATCCCACAACCGGCGACATATATGGTGTGTTCTACGCCGTCGAGAACGATGCCCTCGTAACCAAATGGGCGAAGGCTGATTATCCCAACGGTACCAGCATCCCCATCGCAGACTTCAACCTCTCGGTGCTGAGTGTCTCCGCCGACAAGAACGGCCAGTTCTGGGCCGTGGGTGCAGACCAGATTCTCTACAAGATCGACAAGGCCACCGGCCAGACCGAGGCTGTCGCTCCCATTGAACCCGAGGTGCCCGACCAGTACGCTTCAGGCGGATGTGTCAACAGCGCCAACAACACTTACCTCCAGTCATATGCCACCGATGATGGCGCAGGACTGGTGGAAATCGACCTCGCCACAGGTGAGACACAGGTGTATGAGTTCCCCGAACAGGCACAGGTGGTGGGGCTCTACATTCCGCGTCCAGCTGCGGAAGACAAAGCTCCCGCCGCACCCGGCTTTACCGTGGCATGCGACAACGGCTCGATGGATGTAACCCTGGCGCTGACGATGCCCTCGACCCTTTTCGACGGGACCCCGGCTGCCGGTCAGACATTCAGCTACCAGGTGGTGACTGCTGACGGCCAGACCGTGGTCACTGGCTCGGCGACCGCCGGTTCGGAAGTCAACGAGACCGCCACTATGGCCGCTTCCGGAATGACCTCATTCGTTGCCACCGTTTCCAATGCTACCGGTGTGTCTCCCAAGGCAAAGGCTTCCTGTTATGTCGGCACCGGCGCTCCCGCCGCTCCCCAGAACGTAACGTTGGCGTGGGCCCCCAGCACCGCCACCCTGACCTGGGATGCGGTCACCGCTTCTTCCGACGGCGGCTATCTCAACCCTGCCGATGTTACTTATACCGTCCTTGACATCGAAGGCCAGGTGTTGGCCGAGGGGATCACCACAACTACATATACAAGAGCCGAAGCTATCAACCCTGCTCAGTTCCGCGACATTTGCTTCAGCGTCAAGGCTGTCTATGAAGGGAAATCCTCCGAAGCCGTCGCCTCCAACCATGTAGGTCTGGGTAACCGCCGTCCTCCTTTCGCGTTCGATATGACTGACCCCGTTCAGTTCGGTTATCATTACGTCCTTGATGCAAACCAGGACGGGAAAACCTGGAATTACGGCGGCGGTGTGACCCGTTATTCTTATAGCACATCCAATAGCGGCGACGACTGGCTCTTCTCACCCCCTCTGCTTGGTTACAAAAACCACGCATACAAGATTACAGCGCATGTCGCCGGAAGTAGTAGTAAATTCCCGGAACGTATCGAGATTTTTGCCGGTGCCGGGCAGACGGTCGAGAAAATGACTGCCACAGTCGTGCCCGCAACCGTTGTCGCCTCCTCGGATGAGATGGTTGTCGAAGGATGGTTCACCCCCTCCGCAGCCGGATTCTTCTTCATCGGCTTCCACGCGATTTCCGATGCTGACATGAACCAGCTCAAACTCCTCTCTTATGAGATTTCCGCTCCGATTGTCGGCACCGCTCCCGACGCGGTTGAGGAACTTTCCGTGAAGCGCAACCTCGCTGATGCCTTCAAGGCTGACATCTCATTCAAGGCTCCCTCCAAGGCTATCGACGGTTCAGACCTTACCGGCGACGTCAAGGTGAAGGTGCTCTGTGGCGACAGACTCGTTGCCGAGCCTTCGCTCGCTCCCGGAGCGTCTGCCACCCTCCAGGATGAAGTGTCCGATACCGATACCTATACCTATACTTTCGTGCCTGTTGGCGCTGACGGCCAGGAAGGCAAGTCGGTATCCGCTTCCGCGTTGATTGGTGCAAGCAAGCCTGCCTCCCCCACAGGCGCTGTCGGTGTCCTTTCCGGTAACACCCTCAATGTCTCCTGGGAGCCCGTGACTGTCGATGTGGATGGCGAACCCATCTCCGCCGAGCATGTCACATACAATCTCTGGACTGTCGACGGAGGTTATCTCGGAGAGGTGATCAACGAGGCTCCTCTCTCCGCCACCAATTTCAGCTTTGATATTGATGTTCCTGCAACTCAGGACTTCGTGCAGTATGCCGTACAGGCAATCAACTATGATGTGGCAGGCTCTGCCAATGGCTTCCTTGTGGCTGTCGGCCCCGCATATGACATGCCTGTGGTTTACAGCGGAGGAGCATCCCTGGACGCTTACATCCTCGGTATCTCCGGTGACGGATCTGCAGCTTTGGGCGACTCCAGCTTTGGCATTGCCCCATTCAAAGGGGAAGACTTCTTCTATATCGAGCACGCGGGCCTTGGAGGAGTCGAGACATTCATGACCGGTAAGATTGCTGTTACCGGCGAAAGCCCCGTTGTTGTTTTCTATGAGTTCAAGGTGGCTGACGCAGACGTTAACGAGACTGTGGTCTCAGTCCTCTGCGACGGTGTCATGACAGAGCTTGCGACATTGTCCAACGCCGACAATGAGACTGACGAATGGAACAAATGCAAGGTTTCCCTCGCGCAGTTCAAGGGCAAGGAGGTGCAGGTGTTCCTGACAGGCGTCTGCAAGTCGCATGCCTACTCGGTCTATGATGAGATTTCTATCATGGATGACATCAAGTATGACCTCTCGGCAGAGATTGCGGCTCCCGCCACAGTTGAGACCGGCGAGGAATTCAATGTCACCGTGACCGTTACCAATAATGGCGCGGAGGATGCCGACTCCTATGCTGTCAACCTCTACCGCAACGGCGAAATCGTTGACACCAAGACCTCGCAGAACGGTCTGGCCGAAGACGCCGCGGCTAAGTTCACCTTCAAGCAGACCCTCGGTCTCCATGACGGCGCATCCGCCGAGTTCAAGGCAGTAGTCGTTTATGAAGCTGACGAAGTTCCCGAAAACAATGAGTCCGCTACCGTGACCGTGAAGCGCAAAGTCTCCACCCTCCCCGGTGTGACCGGTCTTGCCGGCGAGAAGACCGCCGACGGCAACTCTCTGACATGGGATGAGATCGTGATTGGCGAGGCCCAGCCTATGCAGGTTACCGAAGACTTCGAATCCGGAGAATCCTTCGCCAAGGAATTCGAAGGCTGGACTTTCGTTGACCTCGACAATGGGTTCCAGGGTGGTTTCCAGAATATTGATATTCCTGGTGTCACCCCCGACAAGACCAAAGGTTCGTTCTTCGTGTTCGACAACGCTGACGACGCGTTCAACCTCTCCTTCGCCACAACCAGCGGCACCAAGTTCCTCGCTACCCTCTTCAACTACGACGACAGCGCGATTGACGACTGGGCAATCTCTCCCATCCTGACCGGCGACGCCCAGACAATATCATTCTTCGCCCGCAGCTACTCCAACGATTATCCCGAGAAGATCGAGGTGTGGTACACAACATCCACCTCTGTTGATCCCGCCGACTTCGTCAAGGTAGAGTCCTTCGGAACCAAGACAGTGCCGTGTGACGCAGACCGCAATTTCGTGGAGTACACCGCTGACCTTCCCGCCGGAGCCAAGCGCTTCGCTATCCGCTCCTGCGCTACCGGTTCCTTCATGCTCCTGGTTGACGATGTTACCTACACCGCGCTCGACACATTCGACGGCGAGCTCAAGGGTTACAACATCTACTGCGACGGCGTGAAACTCAACGACGCTCCCCTTACCGAGGCTGCTTACGTTCACGCCGACGTCGATGACGCCGCCCACACCTACCATGTGACCGCCGTCTACGACAAGGGAGAATCCGAGCTTTCAGAACCCGTCACCATCGACCAGTCTGGTATTGACGCAGTCCTCGCCGCAGGCATTAAGGTTGCTGTCGAAGGACATGCCATCGTGGTTACCGGCGCAGAAGGCAAACTCGTCACCATCAACGCAGTTGACGGCCGAACCATCTACAGCGCCCAGGGTGACGCCCGTGTGACGGTCAACTCTTCCATCTACCTGGTTACCGTAGACCGCAAGACAGTCAAGGTAATCGTCCGCTGACATATACCCTTATCTTAACGTTGCCGCCCCGGAGCTTCTCAGAAAGCTGCCGGGGCGGTTTTTGTCTGGAACAATGGGGTTGAGTACAGGAATGGGAGTTTTGGGAGGTGACCAATCCTCCAGCCTGTTTATTTGGCAGGCAATAGCCTTGCCGAGAGTTCCCAGAGGAGGTAAAGGGGGATGAATACCGCCGCCAGGGTGAAGGGGTCGGAGGTGGGGGTGATGACCGCCGCCGCGACAACCAGCAACACAATGGCGTGGCGGCGGTAGCGCGTGAAGAAGCTGCGGGTCATCAGCCCGGCGCGGCCAAGGGCCCAGGTGAGCAGCGGAATCTCGAAAGTTACACCCATCACGAAAAGCATCGACATGAAGTTGTCCATGTAAGAGTCGAGGGTGATGGTGTTGGGGATTTCGGCCGACAGCTGGTATCCGGCGAGGAAGCGCAGGGTCAGCGGGAAGATAAGGAAATAGGCCGTGGCCATCCCGAGGTAGAAAAGGATGTTGCCGAAGATGAACGCCGCCGAGGCGTTGCGCCGCTCGTGGGGGTAGAGGGCGGGGGAGACGAATCCCCACAGCTGGTAGACCAGCAGAGGGAATGTCACCACCAGGGCCAGCTGGAACGAGAGCGACAGATGGATGAAGAATTGCGACGCGAGCTGGGTGTTGATAAGGCTGACGGTGAAGTCGGCCGTGCCGGCAGGTGTTTCACCCGCCAGGGACGAAAGCCGGTCAAAAAGGGTGTAGAGGGGGAAAGAGCCGTGGCAGGGGGCGAGAATGACCGCGTCGAAGATGCGGGGCATCAGGCAGAATATGGCGACGGCGGCCACAAGCAATGTGGCCCCCATCCGGAACAGCACCCCGCGCAGCGCGTCGAGATGGTCCCAGAAAGTCATTTCTCGGGAATCCTCAGAGGTTGGCAAAATGTCGGTGGGGGATGGGTGGCGGCGGAGTCCGTCGCGCAGGTTATTTCTTGGGTTCCTCCTTCACGGAGTCTGCGGCGTCGTTGATTTCGCGGGTGGCATCGTTGAGGCCGTCCTTGAACGAACGTACCCCTTTGCCGAGCCCTTTCATCAGTTCGGGGATTTTCTTGCCGCCGAAGAGCAGCAACACCACCAGGGCGATGATTATCCATTCAGAGCCGCCGGGAAGGCTGAGCAGGGGGATGAGGCAGGATGTCATATACAGGGAATAGGGAAATCGGAAATGTTGGAAATATGGGGCGGCAGACGCCGTCTGCGCCTCTGCCGGATAGCAAAGTTACGGCTTTTGGACTGAATTTCATCGGTATGTGGGATTTTTTTTGTAACTTTGCGCCCGGATTTGAATTTATTAACAGACTGACATATGAAAGCATTCGTGTTTCCCGGCCAGGGCGCGCAGTTTGTAGGTATGGGCAAAGACCTGTACGAGCAGAGCGCCGAAGCCAAGGAGATGTTTGAGAAAGCCAACGATATACTGGGCTTCCGTATCACCGACCTCATGTTTGACGGCACCGAAGAGGACCTCAAGCAGACCAAGGTGACCCAACCCGCCGTGTTCCTCCACTCCGTGATTCTCTCCAAGGTGATTGGCGAGGAGTTCAAGCCCGAGATGGTGGCCGGTCACTCCCTCGGCGAGCTTTCCGCTCTCACCGCCGCCGGAGCCCTCAGCTTCGAGGATGGTCTCAAGCTGGTGAGCGCCCGTGCCCGCGCCATGCAGAAGGCCTGTGAGATCAAGCCCTCCACGATGGCCGCCATCATCGCCCTCTCCGACGAGAAGGTGGAGGAAATCTGTGACGGCGTAGACGGTGTGGTTGTCGCCGCCAACTACAACTGCCCCGGGCAGATTGTGATTTCCGGTGAAATCGAGGCTGTAAACGCCGCCTGCGAGGCCGCCAAGGCTGCAGGAGCGAAGCGCGCGCTTCCCCTGAAGGTCGGCGGCGCGTTCCACTCACCCCTGATGGAGCCCGCCCGCCAGGAGCTCGCCGAGGCCATCGCCGCCACCCGTCCCGACGTTGCTCTCGAATACGTCAACAAG
>CAMWVQ010000044.1 GCA_947177635.1 uncultured Porphyromonadaceae bacterium
TTTGTTGGCAAAGATAAGAATTTCATTCCTAAACACAGGAATATTACTATGCGCCGAAAAATCCGCTGACCCCAAAATCCGCTGACCCGCGATTGCGCGAGAAGAGGGGCGATAGGGGGGAAAAAAAAGCAGGCACCTCGGTGGGAGGTACCTGCGGGAGGGGTTTCGGGTAGTGGGCGCTGAGGGATTCGAACCCCCGACCCTCTGCTTGTAAGGCAGACGCTCTGAACCAGCTGAGCTAAGCGCCCGAAATGGTGCTTTTGTGAGTGCGAGTTGCTTCAATGCCCGGTTTCTCAATGTCCCTCGCAAGAGAGGCGGCTGTCAGCGGGGTTGCCGCTTCGGCTTCTTGAGCGGCTCTCTCCAGGGCCGAAACTCGGATTGCATTGAGGCGAGGTTGGTGTTGTGGGCGCTGAGGGATTCGAACCCCCGACCCTCTGCTTGTAAGGCAGACGCTCTGAACCAGCTGAGCTAAGCGCCCTCTCGCCCTCAAAAGCGATGCAAAGTTATGCACTTTTTTCATTCCTACCAAATTTTTCAGCAACTTTTTTCAAATAAATTTTCACAAATTTTGATATTCCTCTGATTTTACGCGATTTAGCAACGTCATTATTTTTTCACCAAAATCAACGCTCTGCTGATTCGGCCAACTATTGGGGGCTACCGGGATTTTTTGTAACTTTGCACTTTCAAATCAGTATAAGAACCTTAAACAAGCTCGTTTTGGAACTGTCTACCCTCACCGCCATCTCCCCTATCGATGGCCGTTACCGCTCGAAGACCTCCGGTCTTGACCTGTATTTCTCTGAATTCGCCCTTATCCGCTACCGCGTGAAGGTAGAGGTGGAGTATTTCATCGCCCTGTGCAAGCTTCCTTTGCCCCAGCTCGCCGATGTCCCCGCCGACGCCCTGGCCAAACTGCCTTCCCTTTATGAGGATTTCTCTGAGGCCGACGCCCTGCGCATCAAGGAGCACGAGTCGGTGACAAACCACGACGTGAAGGCTGTCGAGTATTTCATAAAGGAGCGTTTCGACCAGATGGGCCTCGCCCCCTGGAAGGAGTTCATCCACTTCGGCCTCACCTCACAGGACATCAACAACACCTCCGTGCCCATGTCGGTGAAGGACGCCGTAAACGAGGTGTTCCTCCCCCTGCTCGACGAGCTGATCGCCGCGCTTGAGACACGTGCCGGGGAGTGGGCCGACGTGGCCATGCTCGCCAAGACCCACGGCCAGCCCGCCTCACCCACACGCCTCGGAAAGGAAATCGAGGTGTTCGCCTACCGCCTCCGCCGCCAGCGCGAGCTGCTCGCATCCACCCCGATAACCGGCAAGTTCGGCGGCGCCACCGGCAACTTCAACGCCCACAACGCCTCTTTCCCCGCCATCGACTGGCGCGCGTTCGGCAACCGTTTCCTCAGCGAGAACCTCGGCATCGGCCGTGAGGAGTGGACCACCCAGATTTCAAACTACGACAACCTGGCCGCCCTCTTCGACGCCCTGCGCCGTATCAACACCATCATCCTCGACCTCGACCGTGACATCTGGATGTATGTCTCGGCCGAATACTTCAAGCAGAAAATCAAGGCCGGCGAGGTCGGTTCCTCCGCGATGCCCCACAAGGTCAACCCCATCGACTTCGAGAACTCCGAGGGCAACCTCGGCATAGCCAACGCCATCTACGCCCACCTCTCGCAGAAGCTCCCGGTATCCCGCCTGCAGCGCGACCTGACCGACTCCACTGTGCTTCGCAACGTCGGTGTGCCGATGGCCCACAGCGTCATCGCCATCCACTCCACCCTCAAAGGCCTCGGCAAACTCCTGCTCAACCAGGCGGCTATCGACCGCGACCTCAACGCGGCATGGGCCGTGGTGGCCGAGGGAATCCAGACCATCCTCCGCCGCGAGGGTTACCCCCACCCCTACGAGACCCTCAAGCAGCTCACCCGAGTGAACACCACCGTCACCGCCGAGTCAATCGCCGAGTTCATCGACACCCTCGACGTGACCGCCGAGGTAAAGGCCGAGCTGAAACAGCTCTCACCCTCTACCTACACCGGCATCTGATGAACCGCGACACCTTATATGTAAGCGACCTCGACGGAACGCTGCTCGACCCTTCGAGCCGCGTTTCCGCCGAGAGCGCGCGCATCCTCAACTCCCTTGTCAAGGAGGGGGCGATGTTCACCGTGGCCACGGCCCGCACCCCCGCGACCGTGCAGCCGCTCCTTGAGAAGGTGCTTCCCGCCAAGACCCCGGCAGGACGCGACATCCCGGCAATCGTGATGACAGGCGCGGCCTACTGGAACCGCCGCCTGGCACGTTACGATTATGTCCGTATGATGTCGGCCTATGACTCGAAGACGATAGCCAAGGAATTTGAATCCGCCGGCATCCATCCCTTCAACTACTGTCTGGGGCAGCACGAGATGCTGAATGTCTACCACACCGCCGGACTGACCTCCCGCGAGGACGCTTTCTATCAGGAGCGACGCCATCTGGCCCTCAAACGGTTCCATCTCGGCCAGAAGCCGAAGGGCTACGAGGCGACGGTGCTGTTTTTCGCCATCGGCAACCCGGAAAAGATGGAACGCCTCTGCCAGGCAATCCGGGAAAAGACCGACTGCTCGGCGGCCTGGTACCGCGACATCTTCAACCCCGAGGTCGCCCTGATGGATGTCTATGCCCCGGGGTGCTCCAAGGCGACAGCCATCAAGGATGTGGCGACAGAGCTGAGGGCATCGCGGATAGTGGTCTTCGGCGACAACCTCAACGACCTCCCGATGATGGAGGTGGCCGACCTGGCGGTGGCGGTGGAGAACGCCCTCCCGGCCGTCAAGGAGCGGGCCGACATCATAATAGGCCCCAACTCCGCGCCATCCGTGGCCGAGTTCATCCGCTCCGACTTCCATTCCGAAAACTGAACACAGGCGGGGATTCCTCTATATTTTAGCGGGAATCCCCGATTTTTTCCGGCGGCTGCAACGTTTCCGGCATTCCATGCGTCTAATAGGGGAACCTCCCTCCATCTCATACAGCAAACCAATCCTATTTCAAAGACGTAAATGGAAAATATAACACGCAGATTCATCCTGTCATTCACCCTTCTTCTGCTCCTGTCGGCCGCAGGAGCGGCCGCGTCGCCGTTCAAGGTCATCGGCGAGGTCGCCGACTCGACAGGCGAACCGGAGATTTATGCCACCGTAAGGGTATATGCCGCCGCCGACTCGCTGAAGCCGGTGTCGCTCGGCGTAACCGACGACATGGGCCGCTTCTCCCAAGGGCTACCCAAAGCAGGCGGTTACCGCCTGACCGTGACTTCAGTCGGGAAACAGCCCGTCGACCTCCCTTTTGAGGTATCCGCCTCGTCGCCCGTCAGGGACTTCGGCAAGCTGACCGTCGGCGAGAACAAAAACGAGCTGGCCGAGGTGGAGGTCGTGGCCCAGCGCCCGCTGGTGACCCGCGAGATAGACCGCATCGGCTATGACGTCAAGGCCGACCCCGAATCCCAGACCAACACCCTGCAGGAGATGCTGCGGAAGGTGCCGCTGGTTACCGTCGAGGCCGACGGAACCATCAAGGTCAAAGGCTCGACCAACTTCAAGATATACAAGAACGGCCGACCCAACAACTCATTCACCAAGAACGCCAAAGACATCTTCGCCGCCATCCCCGCCTCATCCATCAAGAAGATAGAGGTAATAACCGACCCCGGCGCACGCGAAGACGCCGAGGGGGTGGGCGCCATCCTGAACATCGTGACAGACTCCGAGGCGTCGCTGCGCGGAGTAACGGGCAACGCGTCATTCTTCCTCGACAACAACAACCTCGAACCCCTCCCAAATCTCTACCTCACCTCGCAGATCGACAAGGTGACCTTCTCGGTCTACGGCGGCGAGAGTTGCTCCAACCGCAAGGAAAGCCGCCAGCGCATGGAGCAGCGCGACATATACTATGAGACCGGAAACAGCCTCTACTCCTACGGCGAGAGCGAAAGCGTAAACCGCAGCGGATGGGGCGGCATCGAGGCCAGCTGGGAACCCGACACCCTCAACCTGCTCACCCTCGAAGCGCAGGGATGGCTATGGAACCGGTCTGACTACTCCGGCTCGGGCCACACTGCCCTCTTCGGCCCTGACGGCACAGAATTGTACAGCTACTCCCGCCGCAACCTCGACCCGGCCGCAAACTACTTCGACTTCGACGGCTCGGCCAACTACCAGCGCTCGACCCGCCGCAAGGGGGAAACCATAACCCTCAGCTACCGCCTCTCCACCACCCGCCAGCACTCGGATGCCCTCACCGAGTATTACGACAAGGTGAACTGCGACTTCCTCTACTCGGCCATCGGCAACAACACACGCCAGACATTCTTCGAGCATACAGGGCAGGCCGACTGGAGCCGCCCCTTCGGCGACCGCCACAAGCTCGACGTGGGAGCCAAGGCCATTTTCCGGCGCAACCACTCCACCAACTTCCAGGAATACCGCGACGTGGCCTCCTACGAGACAGATTTCACCCACCACACCACCGTGGCCGCCATATACGGCGACTACCGCGTGACCCTCGGGAAATGGAACCTCCGTGCCGGCATGCGCTACGAATACTCCTACCTCTCGGCCCGCTTCCTGCGCCAGGGCAACGGCGACCACCCCGACTTCTCCTCGAAGCTCAACGACTGGGTGCCATCGGCCGGCGTCTCCTACAACCTCACCGACGCCATCACCCTCAAGGCATCCTACAACCGCAACATACGCCGCCCCGGCATCAGCTACCTCGACCCCGCCCGCTCCGTGACCCCCACCACCGTCAGCTACGGAAACCCCGACCTCGAGAGCGAGGTCTACAACAACGTCTCGGCCGAGATGTCGATGTACACCAACAAGTTCAACCTCTCGTTTTACCTCGGCGGCACAATAGTCAACAACGCCCTGTGTGAGAACAAATGGGTGGCCGACGACATCACCTATTCCACCTACGGCAACATCGGCAAGGTCAGGTCATTCACCTCCTGGCTCTACTTCCAGTGGACCATCGGGCCGAAAACCTCCCTGATGTGCAACCTCAGCACCGGCTACAACCATTTCAGCAACCCCGACATGAGCCGGAGCGGATGGTGGTGGAACCCCTACCTGCGCGCCGTGCAGAAACTCCCCTGGAAACTGGAGCTCACCGGCAGCGGCTATTACTGGAGCGGCTCGGTCAACTCTCCATACAACCAGTTCAAGCCCACCGGCGACTCCGGCATAGGCTACTCCCTCTCGCTCACCCGCCGCTTCCTGAAAGAAGACCGCCTGACGGTAACCCTGGGCGCCAACAACTTCGCGAGCTCGAAGCACAACACCTTCGCATCCCACACCTGGACACCGAGCAGCTACAGCGAATACCTCTCCATCGGCAGCGACACCCGCCGCTCCTTCTCCCTGCGCGTCTCCTACCGCTTCGGTTCCCTCAACACCTCCGTCAAGAAGACCGCCGCCTCCATCAACAACGACGACCTCCAGGGCCGCAAAAAGAACTGACCGGGCCCCACCAACCCTCCCAAACCACGGTTTAATCCCTGCATTCCCCCTCTTCCCCACCTCCACCGACAGGAAAATCGGAGGAGGATGGGGGAAGTGTGGGGAATTGTTGCTAACTTTGTCGGTTGATTTGCTAACCGACGAAGTGATTGGAGTGAGACCAGTGAAAAAAGCAGGAAAAGTGATGGCGATGGCTGTGGCGGCTGTGCTATGCGTGATGGCGCAGGGGTGCAGCTCGACCAAGCATGTCGCGCAGGGAAGCTACCTGCTCGACAAGGTCGACATCGCCGTGGCTGACTCCTCGGGGGTCTCCACCAAGGGGCTGGTCAACTACCTGCGCCAAAGCCCGAACCACAAGGTGTTGGGGTTCTGGAAGCTGCAGCTCGGTGTCTACAACCTCTCGGGGAAGTCTGACAGCAAGTTCAACCGGTGGCTGCGGAAAATCGGCCAGGAGCCGGTGATATATGACCCTCAGCTTACCGAACAGAGCGCGAGACAGCTGAAGCTTGCCCTCGTCAACCGTGGCTACAATGATGTGGAGGTGGAGACAGACACGGTCAGCGACGGCAAGAAGAAGATGCGTGTCAGATACCTGCTGCGGCCGGGCGCGCCCCACAAGGTCGGCTCTTTCTCGACCGAATACACCGACTCCACCGTCCGCGCCGTTGTCGCGGCCGACTCGCTGCGGTTCCCGTTAGGGGTGGGTGACAATCTCGACCGAAACAACCTCGACAATATCCGCGCCGTCATCACCGAGGAGATGCGCGAGCGCGGCTACCTCGCTTTCACCAAGGAGTATGTGTCTTTCACTGCCGACACCGTGGCGGGCTCGAAGGAGGTAGACCTGAAGATGACGGTCAAAGACCCCGGCATGCGTTACAGGTTCCGCAATGTGTTCATCGTCACGGATTTCTCTCCGGGCGACGATGCCACGGCGATGCGGTTCGCCGCCAACGACACCGTCACCTGCGACGGTCTCAAAATCCTATACGGCCCCGACCGTTTCCTCCGTCCCGGGGTGCTTGCCGAGCAATGCTATATCCGTCCCGGCGAACTTTACTCGGCGTCGGCGATGGACCGCACTTATGAGAATTTCAACCGCCTGGCTATCCTGCGGTATGTCAACATCGTGACCTCCCCAGCCGGAGAGGTAGACGGGGAGGAGGCTCTCGACGCGTTCGTGCTGCTATCCCGCACCAAGAAGCAGGGCATCACTTTCGAGCTTGAGGGCACCAACTCGGAGGGTGACCTCGGAGTCGGAGGGGGCGTCACCTGGACAAACCGCAACATCTTCCACGGCGGCGAAATCCTCAACGTGAAGTTCCGAGGAGCCTACGAAAGCCTGTCGGGCAACCTTGACGGACTTATCAACGACCGCTACACTGAGCTGGCCGGTGAGGTTGGAATCACTTTCCCGAAGATGGAGGCTCCGTTCCTTACCTCCGCCTTCAAACGCCGCAACCGTGCCTCGACCGAGTTCGCGCTGACTTTCATGTGGCAGGAGCGGCCTGAATACACCCGCGTCATCGCCGGCGCGGCATGGCGATTCAAGTGGGCAGACCGCAACAACCTCACGCGCCGCACATTCGACCTGATTGACCTAAACGTGGTCTCGCTTCCCCGCTCGACTGTGGATTTCATAAACCACATCGCCCCAAACAACCCCCTGCTGCGATACAGCTATGAAGACCACTTCATAATGCGCACCGGCTACACCTGGTATCACACCAACCGCCGCCCGGCCTCGGCCAACACCGGCCTCTTCCGTCTGCCGCCGCAGGTCAACACCTACACCTGGCGCGCCTCAATCGAGACCGCCGGAAACCTCCTCTACGCCATCTCAAACATCGCCCGCCAGAAGAAATCTGACGGCGCATACAAGATATTCTCCATCCCCTACGCGCAGTATGTCAAGGGGGAAATCGACTACACCATCAACCACGCCTTCTCAGACCGCAACTCAATCTCGTTCCACGCCGGGGGAGGCATCGGCTACCCCTACGGGAATGCCTCGATGATTCCCTTCGAGAAACGTTTCTACGCCGGAGGAGCCAACTCGGTAAGGGGATGGAGCGTCCGCACCCTCGGCCCCGGAAGCTACGACTCGCGCAACAATGTGACCGACTTCATCAACCAGTGTGGCGACATCTCCCTGATTCTCAGCCTCGAATACCGCAACAAGCTGTTCTGGGTCTTCGAGGGGGCGGTCTTCATCGACGCTGGAAACATCTGGACAATCAAAGATTATCCCAACCAGCCGGGAGGAATGTTCCGCCTGAAATCGTTCTATAAAGAGATCGCGGCCGCCTACGGCATCGGACTGCGCATGGACTTCACATATTTCCTGCTGCGTTTCGACCTCGGATTCAAGGCCCACAACCCGGCGCAGGGTCAGGAGCCCTGGCCTCTGATTCATCCCGACTGGAAGCGCGACGCGACATTCCATTTCTCAGTCGGCTACCCGTTCTGAAAAATCACTGACGACTATGAAACAGCTTGTGATATTCGACCTCGACGGCACCCTGCTCAACACCATCGCCGACCTCGGCAACGCCGCCAACCACGCCCTGGAGATGGCCGGGCATCCCACCCATCCCCGCCAGGCCTATCCCCGCTTCGTCGGCAACGGCGTACGCAAGCTTATAGAGCGTGTGCTGCCCGAAAGCATCCGCACACCCGAGAATGTGGACCGGCTGCTTGACGACTTCAAGGAATATTACGACACCCACCTGACCGACTGCACCGAACCATACCCCGGCATCCCCGAACTGCTCCGCGAACTTGCCGACCGGGGTGTGAGGCTCGCCGTGGCCTCCAACAAATACCAGAGCGCGGTCGAGAGGCTCGTCAACCATTTCTTCCCAGACATCCCCTGGGCGGCCGTCGAAGGGCAGAAGGAGGGCGTCCCCGTCAAACCCGACCCCTCGATTGTCTTCGAGATACTATCGGAATCCCCCACCCCGAAATCGGAAGTGCTGTATGTCGGCGATTCCGGCGTCGACATGGAGACCGCGCGCCGCGCCTGCGTCGAATCCTGCGGCGTCACCTGGGGCTTCCGCCCCTTGGACGAGCTGCTCGACAACCACGCCGACCACGTCGCCGGCACCACCGCCCAGCTCCTCCGCCTCATCCTCTGACAACCCCGTCATAACCTACTATCTCTCACCCTTTTACCACCCCGCTTGGAATTTTACCTGCGGAAAATTTGGAGAATCGGGGGAAAGGGTGTAAATTTGCCGACGCTTAGGTGAGAGCCATTCCGGAGTTTTACGAAGGACGCTCTCTTAAAAGGGAACCAGGTGAGAATCCTGGACAGGCCCGCTACTGTAAGTCGCAAGACTGCCTTTGCCTTTGACGCGCCACAGACCACAGGCGCATCGGTCACTGCCGGACAGGCTCCGGCGGGAAGGCCCGCAAAGACAGGCGACAAGTCAGGAGACCTGCCTGAGCTATCTTTTCAGCTCGCTATCTCGCGGAACAGATCAGAAGCTGGCCAACACATCCCCCCACGACATCCCATGTCTGTGGGTTGTTGCGTCAAGACCTATACTCCCCGCCCTGCGTGCTGAGAAGCATACAAGGCGGGGAGCCGCTTTATGACGCGTGGAATCTTAACCCAACAACCTAATTATCATGGCAAAATGTCATCCTTTCAGAAACAGGCACCTGCATAAGCTGGCCATCGGCGCGCTTATGCTCGTCCCGGCCACGACGATGGCCGAGACCTACAACATGCCTCAGTTCGGACGAGTGGAGAAGCAGGTGACCGAGACCATAGACTTCTATGACCTCAAAGGCACCGGCGAGATTTCCAGCTCTTCGAGCAACAACTCATTCGCCACGGTGGTGTTCACCCCCGCCAACCCCGGCGAGGCAGTGCAGATCACATTCTCGAGAATCCACCTCAAAGGCGACGGAAAGAACTATCCTGTCTCTTTGTCAATCTTTGACGGCAATTACGATGAGGATGTGACATACCCCACCACCACATCCTCTGTCTCTGCCACCGACTTCCCCGACAATGGCCGGTTGCTCAAACGATATTACTCCGAGGCCGACAAGACGCTGCTCGAAGACTCCAATGTCACCTTCACCTCATCAGATCCCGACGGCTCCCTGAGCGTCTGCTTCCTCTACAAATATGCCGCAAAGTGTGACGGATGGGAAGCCAAGGTGAACTCTGTCACTCTCACCGACCAGGAAATCCTCTCGGCCACCCCCGACTATTCCGGCGTGAACCCCCAGACCTACGGCGGCCTGAAAGGCCTGACCCTCGGCTCCCTCAACCTGACTACCTCCGGCATCCTGAATCCTTTCAGCGCCACATCCATCAGTTTCGACCTTGACGACCCCGAGGGGATACTGGAAAACATCACGCTGCTCGCCAACGGCTCTCCGGTCGACGCGGAACCGGTAATTTCGGGCAACACATACACCTACCCCCTCGCCCGGACACTCGTGCCCGGCGACAACCTCTTCACCGTGAAAGCCGACACCAAGGCCGCGGCACCGTTCTACGCCTCGGCCTCACTGCGGTTCACCGACATCGCCACCGACGCTCCCTCCACCCCGGCAATCGAGGCCACCGACCCTGTGGCCGTGACCGTGGCCGCGATGGTCATGATGCCAGCCGACGGCTCTCACATCACCGCCAGTGTCGAGGAGGGGAAATCAATCCTCTTCTACGACAACGGCGGCCCCTCTGCCAACTATCCCGAGCAGACCTCCGGCACCGTGACCTTCAAGCCTGCCGAGGGAAGCCAGGGGAAAGTGATGCTCGACTTCTCGGCAATCGACCTGTTCAACACCAACCCCGCTAAAAATGACCAGCTGATTGTATATGACGGCACCGAGGTGAATCCCGACCGGATTCTCGTCACATTGCTCAAGCAGACCAAGGCCCTTGTGCGCTCGACTTCTGAAGATGGCGCGCTGACCGTCAGCTTCGCCACCACCACCGGTGTCACCAAATCGGGCTGGGAGGCTACCGCGTCGCTCTTCACCCCACAACCGATGACGCTCTCAGGCACCGACGTGGCGGCAGCCTCCTCCGAGACCCTGGCAAGCGGCGACACCGACTGCCCGATTCTCAGGATACTCGTCAAGACCGCCAACACCGAACCCCCGCTGACCCTGTCGGGTGTCAAGCTCGACTTCGACGGCACAGAGGCGCAATGGTCCAAGGCCAAAGCCTACTACACACGCAACACCTCTTCGTTCGACCCCGCGTCTGCCATCCTTGTCGGTGAGACCGCCGTCAACTCCGCCTCCACTGAAATCACAGCCGCCGCCCCGGTTTCCCTGCTTGAGGGTGACAACTATCTCTGGATTGTAGCCGACGTGAACCCCGAGGCTGCATCCGGCTCACGCGTGGATGCCACCGCCACCGCCCTTCTGCTCGGCGGCGAGACCGTGGAGGTCTCCCCCGCCTCTGGCTCCACAGGCCGTGAGATTTACAATCTCGTGACCCTCTCCGACAGCCATCCTGTCAAGACCGTCTACGGCTCCATCAACATGGCCCATGAACCTTACTCCACATATTACCCCGGTTATGACGGCGTGAACAAAAACAAATACGCCACATTCATCCCGGGCCATGAAGGCCATATCTGCCAGATTGACTTCTCGAAACTCAACCTCTATTTCTACAAGTCATCCTACTCAAGCTCGATGGACGTAACCCCGAAATTCGAGGTCTATTCCGGCACCGAGGCCACTGGAGAGCCTATTTATGTGCATACCCAGGACAACAATCTCAAATCCGGAGACGACCCGTCGGCAATCGGCACCATACGCTCCACATCCCCCGACGGAGCTTTGACAATCCTCTTCAACGCCACCACATCCAACTCCACCTCCACATCGAAAGGGGCGGATTACGGCATCGCCGCCATCGTGAGCGAATACCAGTCAAAGCCCATGACGCTTACCTCAGCCCGGGGAATCTCATCGGGTCTCGAGGCTGTGGCCATCTCATCGGCTGCCAATGTCCCGGCAGTAGGGCTGGTGGTAACCACCGATGGCGACTCCTCCCCCCTCACTCTTGACAATGTCACATTCGGCATCAAGGCTGACGCGTCGGTCTACACCGCCGTCAAGCTCGCCGCCTCTGGCAAACGCGCGTCTTACAAGGACGCCGAGGTGATAGCCACCGGAGAGATTACCCCCGAGGGGGAGGTGACATTCACCCCTGCCATCCCCCTGGCCGAAGGTGAGAACCATTTCTGGCTGCTGGGCGACATATCCCCCGAAGCAGCTCCCGCCACCATCATTGACGCAAAAATCAACACCCTGACAATCAATGGCGAACCTGCCACAGTCGACAACGCCGACCCCGAGGGTGAAATACTGACCGTCAACACCTATGACCCCATCCTCGGCGACAAAGAGCAGGTGGTGGAGGTTGGCCAGTACCCCGTGCTTATCAACGGTGTCACCGCCGCCTACATGACCAACGAATACACCATCACCGCCAAGCCCGCCGCGCAGGGGGGCAAGGTGACCGCCACCTTCACCGAAGGGGCGTTCAACGTCAACACCTCCAACCAGTACATCACCGTAATCGGCGGAGCCGAGGCCTTCGGCGTCGACTACAACACCGTCTACCCGGTCTCCGTGACCTCCGCCCGCGAGGATGGACAGCTCATCATCGAATACCACTCGATGACCATCGCGAAACCTGAGGGATGGAAGTGCACCCTCTCCTGCGACTCCCGCAAACCTTTCACAATGGATGATTTCGAGGTTCTCCCCGCCACCACCGACTGCGCCACCCGAGGCAGCGAGGTGCTGCTCTCAGGCGTGAAATTCGAAGTCACAGGCGACAAGGATGACATCTCTCTGTCGGCCTTCGTGTTTGACATTCCCGACGCGGCCGACATCTTCAGCGAGCTTCGCCTCTACGCCACCGGCGACGGCCCCGAATTCCTGCGCGACAACCTGATTGCCACAACCGACGCCACAACCGCCTCCCTTATGCCAACCGAGCCGTTCCTGATTTCCGCAGCCGGGACTTACCATTTCTGGCTCCAGGGGGTAGTGAAAGCCGACGCGGCCATAAACGCCTCCACAACCGTGAGTCCTGTCAGCCTCGACTACTCCGTCGGGGAAACCGCAGGCTCGGCTGACCTCACGTCATTGGAGTCCCACACCTTCACGGTAGTGGAAGGCTTCCACGGCACATACCGCATCGGCTCATCAATCGACGCCCGATATCCCGACTTCGCGTCGGCCCTCAACGCGATGGCCGCCGGCATCGAAGGCCCTGTCAAATTCATCGTCGAGCCTGGCACGTACAACGAACGCGTTGAACTCGACCATATCCAGGGGGCCTCCTCCACCAACACCATCACCTTCGAGGGGGAGACCGGCGACCCGGGGGATGTGATACTGGTGTCAAACCAGTGGTCTGAGCCCCCCTACTCCGATGACAAGCTGGAATATTATTATGGTGTTGCAACCCTTCGCGGCACCTCCAATGTGACATTCCGCGCCATGACCATCCGCACCACCAACGTGCAGATGCCTTCGGTAATCCATATCGCCGGAGGGTCGTCTGACGTCACCATCGAAAGCTGCGTGGTGTCAGCCCCCACCTCCAACACCACTTACAACAACCTGACCCTGGTCAACTCTTATGTCGGCCCGTCGGCCACATCGGTCAACAACCGTCTATCGGTCATTGACTCAGACCTCGTCGGCGGATATTGCGGCATCAAGTTCGGCTCCTCCACAATCAGCCAGCCTGAGAGCGAGGGAATCACCGTCACCGGCTGTTCCTTCCGGGAGCAGGGCTACCAGGCAATCTACCTCTATTTCGCCAAGGACGCCACCATCGCAGACAACTCCCTGCGCGGCACAGCCGCCACCGACGGCAAGAACTATTGCCAGATGATCGACCTCGACATATCCGGGCCGGCCGTTATCGAGCGCAATATCCTCGAATACTCCAAGACCGGCACCTACGGTCTCTATCTGCGCCGCCTGGCCGGGTCTGACGAAGCCCCGATTCTGATTGCCAACAACATCCTCGACATCAACGTCGGCTCCAAGCCCGGCGCCGCCATCCAGCTCTACAACTCCGCGTCGAAGCCCTACACCGGGTTCGTAATGGCCCACAACACCGTGCGCACCTCCGGTTCCGACATCGTGATGCCCCTTATAATAAATGTCAAGACCGGCACCACCGTGGACGGCATAATCGCCAACAACATCTTCCAGAACACTGTGGCCACTTATGTCATCAAGGAACAGTATGGCCCTTCAGGCGCAACTTACCTCAACAACGCCGGATACACCTCCGACCCCACCTACGCTTACTGGGGCGGCTCATATGACCAGAAGATGACCTGGAACCAGTGGGCCATCGCCAGCGGCGAGACCGGCGGTGTGAACCAGCCTGTGTCTTTCGACAGCTCCGACGAGACCCGCCCCCTCTGGCCGGCATCATTCTCGGCCCTAAAGGCCGGAACTCCCCTGCCGCAGGTGACCACCGACTTCCTCGGCATCGCCCGCGACACTGAAGTGCCGACCATCGGAGCCTACGAGCATTTCACCTCCGGAATCGAAACCACCGAGAGTGACCGATTCCAGAATGAGGGGAACACCCTCTCCGCTTCAGACATGCTCACCGTCGAGGCCGACAACGAAGAGCTGCGTGTCTACACCCTCTCCGGCGTGATGCTCATGCAGACCCGCGTCAACGGCCGCGTCGACATCCCTGTCGGCCACCTTCCCCGCGGTCTCTTCCTGATGACCGTCGGCTCGCGCGCCTCCAGGCTGCTGCTCCACTGATTTTTCGTAATTTCCAAAACCGTTCTATATTTATAACACCAAGTAAGCTGCCGCAGGCCGTGAGGTCCGCGGCAGCTGTCATATTCCCTGCCCCCACTCCCGCCTCCGAGGCCCTGCGACACAGCATTTGTTAAAATCCGGCAAAAAAACAACATTCGATTTTCACATACCGGCATTTTTCATTAAATTTGCCACCGCAGACCGCGCCCTTGAAGCCCCGGATGGTCTGGGGACAGCGGGTGGGGTCGGCAGACATTTTTTGAAAAGCGTTTACTCAGACGCTTGATTCTTGACGAATGGAAACTTCGCAACTTTCTTTGAATCGGTCAAGGATGAAGCAACGGTAGATGCCCATGGATATGTAACAGCTGTCGGTCGGCAGGTTTTTCGTGAGAGAAACCGCCGATGGCGTCTTACATATACAAGCGTGGGGCTTCTCGTTGCTCGTTCCGACTGATTCGGGCAATGCGAAGGCCTCCATTCGACAGAACGAGCGACAAGTACAGACTCTCACGCTTTTTCTGTATAAACCAATCCACAACGCCGAAGAGGAGAGGCCGGAGGCACTGCCATCACAATGAAACACTTAATCGCCACCCTCCTGATTTTTCTGACGGCATCTCTGACCATCAGCGCCAGACAAGTGATGACCCTGCTCAACGGGGAGGAAATCGAAGTCGAGATTGTCTCCATCGGCACCGGCGCGATTTCCTACAAGAAAGCCTCCAATCCCGACGGCCCCACCTACACTGTCAGCCGCGACAAGGTCTTTTTCATCATCCACGATGACGGCACAAAGGAAGTCATCACCCCGCTTGACCAACAGGCTTCCACCCAGGCATCCACAACTACAACGCCCGGCTCCTACGGAGCCTCCCCGATGGGCGTCGACGCCCCTGCGATTCCTGAGAAGAATTATTTCCCACGAATCAGTTTTTACCCCCGCGCATCAGTGGGATTCCACGCCACACCGAGCGGCTACAAGGATGAATACGACATCGACTGGGGCGGCCTGAGCTGGTCGTTCGACCTGAACGTGCTGTTTCCGAGCAGCAACACCTCCGCGTGGTCGGCGGGTATCGGTCTTGCCGGGCTCGGCGGCGATATGAACATGCTTTATGTCATCAAGGATGAGCACTACAAGGAGAAGATGGGCAACTTCTCGACAATGTACCTCACAATTCCGGTGCAATACTGGTACAAAGGTTGCGACTGGTTCATGTTCGGTTTCGGCAACCGTTTCGAGTTCCTGCTCTCCCAGAAGATGGAGGGTGAGAAAATCGAGGATGCCTTCAGGGGGTTCCGCGACGCCCTCACCCTCGACGCCATCTTCTCACTCGGCAACCTCGACCTGGGGGCACAGCTGCTCTTCAATTTCTCAAGCGCGCTCAAGGGGGAGAACCTCGACTGGTCGCCGACCATCGGCATGAGTTTCACCGCCGGATACAGGTTCTGAGATGAAACTCCGCAACATCATAATGCCGCTTTGCCTCGCGCTGGCGTCTGTATGCCAGGCAGACCGGCTGGTCACACGCGCAGCCGACATCATCGAATGCAAAGTTACCGCCGTCGACGAGGCCACGGTCAAGTACCGCAAGCCGGGCGAACCGTTCGACCGCGAGATAAGCCGCGGCGACATCTTCAAGATAAAGTATGACAACGGCGAGGAGGAGACTTTTCCCGCACTCTCGGCAAGCGCGCCTACGTCGCCTGCAGACCGGGCGGCATACGGGCCGCAGTATCGCAACACTGAGACCGAGCCTGACTGGAATGCGTTCCCCCCGGCCGGACGCCGTTACCATATCGGTGACTGGTACAGCGAAAACGGAGTGGAGGGAATCGTCATATGGACAACCTCCGACGGACGCCACGGCCGCATACTGAACAAGCGGAAATTCAACACCTCAATGTTCAGCAAGCCCTCACCGTTCTTCACCGGTCCCGCAGACATCCCGCTCGGGATGTCTGACACAGCCAACGGCTATGCCAACATGCTTGCTCTCTCGCGGTTCATTGCCGACAACCCTCAATACGGCAACGACATGTTCCCGATAAGGGATATGCTCGCCGCTCTCGGCCAAGGATGGTATCTGCCATCCGCCAAGGAGCTGGAATACCTTGAGAAACTGCGCGACTCCGAGGTGGCTTACTCGGGTGAAAACACCAGATTCAACGGCAAGACCGTGAAATGGCACAAAATCCTCAACCATGTATCAAAGTCACACGGAGGAGACAAGCATGATGACTATTACCGGCTGAGCAGCACCGAGGTTTACTCTCCGGGGGGCGCGTCTGCCACGTTCGAGGCTCTCTACGGCGACCCTCAGGCCCCGCAGTTCGCATTGCTGAAAGTGACATCGGAAGCAGCGGAACGGACAAAGCCATTCATACGCACCCGCGGACTGCCCTTCTACGCTTTCCATCTTTTCTGAAAAACAGACAAACACCAATATTACAAACACCTGAATCAAAAACGACATGAAAAAGAGATTCTTCCATTTCCTGACAATTTTCTGCGTATGCTTATGCTGCGCCCCTTTCATCACCTCCTGCGGCGACGATGATGATGAACCAAAAGACGGCGACCTCGTCGAGAAACTCCAAGGTGCCTGGCACTTCGAGTTGATGAAAATATCCGTGCTGGGACAGACCATGGAGTTCACCGCCGACGAGCTGAAGCAACAAGGGGGATACGCCGGATTCTATGACGAGACCCTCGACTTCAACGGCGACAAGGTCAACGGCATGGCATACAGCGTCGACAAGAACAACATCCTGCTTCCCTGGTATGTGGAGGAGCAGTGGTGGGCCCAGGTGAGCTTCTCCGGCTCACGGATGACGATGTACTACGATGTGACCTACCAGGGAGTGAACATGCAGCTTTGGACAACCTATGTGAAGTCAGGCAGCCGCACCGCGACATCCCTCCCCGCCGAGGCCGACTTGCAGAGGCTGATTCCGATGCTTCTTGAATCCACAAGACCGTAAAACACATCCCACAGACACGACGGAGCAGCGACCGGGTTGCTCCGTCGCGCCTGTCGGTCCGTTTTGTGGAGGATTGGGCCGCATAGAGTTTGGAGATTTGTAATAATTTCTTAACTTTGCGGTCGGAATGGGAGCCGGAAACATCCCCTCCTTTCCCGACATTAAATGGAATACTCCCTACTTGATTTCTTAGGGCTCTTAGGAGCCGTCGGCCTCTTCCTCTACGGAATGAAGGTCATGAGCGAGGGCCTGCAGAAAGCGGCGGGCGACCGTCTGCGCAACATCCTCTCGGCGATGACCCGCAACCGCTTCACCGGAACTGTGACCGGATTCTTCATCACCGCCCTGATACAAAGTTCGTCGGCATCCACCGTAATGGTGGTGAGCTTCGTCAACGCCGGACTGATGACGCTGGCCCAGTCGATGGCGGTGATCATGGGAGCCAATGTCGGCACCACATTCACCGCGTGGGTGATTGCCCTGTTCGGCTTCAAGGTCGACATCTCGGCCTTCGCCCTCCCGCTGATAGGCCTCGCCGTGCCGCTCCTGTTCTCAAGCAAAAGCCGCACAAAGTCAATCGGGGAGTTCACCATCGGTTTCGCGTTCCTGTTCATGGGACTCGACATGATCAGCAAATATGTCCCCGACCTGCAGAGCAACCCCGAGATGTTCGAGTTCCTGCAACACTACGCCTCCATGGGCTTCGGGTCAGTGCTGATTTTCTGTCTGGTGGGCCTCATCCTGACCATGGTAATCCAAAGCTCGGCGGCCACCTTCGCCATCACACTTATAATGTGCTCGAAAGGCTGGATTGACTTCCCGCTGGCCTGCGCGCTGGTCCTGGGGTCGAACATCGGCACCACCATCACCCCCCTCCTGGCATCGATGAGCGGAAATGTCGCGGCCAAACGCACTGCCATGGGCCACCTGCTTTTCAACTTCCTCGGCACACTGTGGGTGCTGGCCGTATTCTACCCCTTCATCGACCTCAACACATGGATTACCGAAGAGATAGGCCAGGGCGACCCGACATCGCTATTCAAGTATGTCAACGACCTCAAGGCCAGCAACCCCGAAACCTACAACCAGCTCTACGCAGGCTCGCTTCCGACAGCCGACGGGGAGATCCTGCGCCACCATACAATAATCTCACAGCTCCAGATAAGCGTCTCCTTCGGCCTCTCCATCTTCCACACCGTGTTCAACCTCATCAACCTTTCGATAATGATATGGCTGACAAAGGTGTATGTGAAGATTGTGGAGTTCCTCGTCCCGGCCAAGCACAACGGCGACGACGAGTTCCAGCTCAAATTCATCTCGGGAGGTATCCTCTCAGCATCCGAGCTCAACATCAGCCAGGCCGAGAAGGAAATCTCGGTGTTCGCCGAGAGGGTTGCCCGCATGCTCCCGATGGCCAAAGAACTCATCACCACCAAAGACGGCTCAGACGACTTCAACAAAGTCTATTCCCGTCTTGAGAAATATGAGGAGATTTCCGACAGGATGGAAATCGAAATCGCCAACTACCTCAACCGATGCGCCGAAGGACGCCTGTCAAACGAGTCCAAGCGCCGCATAGCCGCCATGCTCAGCATCGATTCCGAAATCGAGAGCATCGCCGACTGCGCCCTCGGCGTGGGGAAGATACTGCTGCGCAAACAGCAAAGCTCTGTGCAGTTCAACGACGAGATTTACCACAACATCGAGACAATGTTCGCCTACGTCCAGCGGGCGGTCGACAACATGCTGGTACTGCTCAACAACCTCGAGCACCAGAAAGAGTCGGCCATCATCGTCTCATACAACTGCGAGCGCGAAATCAACAACCTCCGCAACCAGTTGCGCACCAACAACATCGAGAACATCAACGAACGCCATTACGAATACCAGAGCGGCATCTACTACATGGACATCATCTCGACGATGGAGAAGATGGGCGACTATATCATAAATGTGGTGGACACCGTCAAGGAGGAGTTCAGGTCAGTGCAGAAAGTCTGACCCCACGCAAGCCGTATGTCATTCAACCATTCCCATGAATACCAGGCACCGACCTCCCCGGCCGACCAGACGCTCTACTCCACCCGGCAGCCCGGATGGATGAGCGGCATGGCGGGAGAGGCACGCCCCGTCACTCCAGGCTCCGACACCGGGATACTGGCGATGGTCGTGATGCTGCTGGTGCTTGTGGGACTCAACATGCGCCACGTAAGACGTCTCTTCCGCACCATCACCCAGGACTTATGGTCGGTCAGGCGCCGCGCCAACGCCTTCGACGACCACACGGCCAAGGAGACCCGCACGATAGTCATACTCCTGTTACAGCTGTGCGTCTTCGAGGGAATCCTCCTCTTCCTGTGGCTCGGAGGCTCAGGCCCCGCCATCCGCGACGTGTTCCCTCCGGTCGGCGCGCTCGCTGCCCTGGCGATGGGATTCTACCTCTTCGAGCTGCTTGCCTGCACCACCGTCGGATATGTCTTCACCGACCGTGTAAGCGCGGCCCAGTGGCGTCGCGGACTCAACGCCTCATCGGTGCTGCTCGGCATGATGCTGACCATCCCGACACTTGTTTCCCTCTTCTATCCGTCGGTCACAACGGTGATGTTATGGGTTGCCGCCGGGCTGTATGCGGTCTCCCGAATAATCTATGTGGCGAAAGGTTTTAGGATTTTTTACAATAATTTTCCCTCGTTGCTTTACTTTATTTTGTACCTTTGCACCCTGGAAATCATTCCGTTGATTGCCATCTATATATCGGCAATGGAAATTTGTAACCAATTGTAACCGTACAGCGGGCGATTCAATCGCCTTGCAAGGGAGTAAGCTACTGTCGGTTATCATTTTATTTCGACAACAAGCAAAGTGAAAGTAAAGAAGATTTTAGTCTCGCAGCCCAAGCCCTCGTCCGACAAGTCGCCATACTACGACATCGCCCAGCGATATGGCGTCGAGATGGTGTTCCGTCCTTTCATCAAGGTTGAAGGACTTTCTGCAAGGGAATTTCGTCAGCAGAAAATCAACATACCCGACTACACGGCCGTGATTTTCACCGCCCGCACCGCCATAGACCACTTTTTCCGCCTGTGCGAGGAGATGAGGATTTCAATCCCAGACACGATGAAATATTTCTGCACCACGGAGCAAATCGCCCTTTACCTCCAGAAATATATCGTCTACCGTAAACGCAAGATCTTCCACGGCGTGACCGGAAAGCTCGACGAGCTGATTCCGGCCCTGACCAAACACAACAAGGACAAATACCTCTTCGCGATTTCCGACGTGAACTCCCGTGGAGCCGAGCTGCTCGACGCCAACAAGGTCAACTACACCAAGGCTGTGATGTACCGCACCGTCAGCAACGACTTCACCCCCGAGGAGGCGTTTGACTATGACATGCTCCTCTTCTTCTCACCCGCCGGAATCGAATCGCTGAAGAAGAACTTCCCCGACTTCAACCAGGGAGACATCCGCATCGGTTGCTTCGGCGCCTCGACAGCAAAGGCTGTAGAGGACGCAGGCCTCCGTCTCGACATCAAGGCCCCGACCCCTGCCGCCCCCTCCATC
>CAMWVQ010000045.1 GCA_947177635.1 uncultured Porphyromonadaceae bacterium
TCCCCTACCCCCGGTCGAAGACGGCTTCGATGCCCTGACCGTGACCTCACAGGACATCCGCCAGTGGCTGATGACCCTGGCCGAGGGCGGAGTGTCGCCCCGCACCCTGCGCCGCAAGCTGACCGCCGTAAGTTCATTCTACGCGTATCTCCAGCGCAAAGGGATGCTGACGGTCAACCCCGCCCGGGATGTCGAGATGGCGAAGGTGGCGAAGCCCCTCCCGGTGAGCCTCCGCCCCTCCGAGGTCAACGACATCATAGAGGAAGAGAAAACCGCCGACGAGGGGGAAGGGGGGTTCGCCGCCAGGCGTGACTCACTGATTTTCCTGATGCTGTATTCGACGGGAATGCGCCGTGCCGAGCTTATAGGGCTGCAGGACGCGGCGGTGGATACCGCCCGTGGCGAACTAAAAGTGGTCGGGAAACGTAATAAGGAGAGAATAATCCCCTTCGGGAGCGAGCTCCGGGAGGCGGTGGAGAGCTACCGCCGGATACGCGACGCAGTTGTAGGGGGCGCGACAGGGCCATTTTTCGTGAGGCCTGACGGCTCCCCGCTTTACCCGATGCTGGTCGAGAGGGTGGTCAGGAAGGCCCTCCAGGGACGCGCCCACGCCAGCAGGTTAAGCCCCCACGTGCTGCGCCACTCCTTCGCTTCCGACATGCTCAACAACGGCGCCGACCTGGTGGCCGTGCAGCAGCTGCTGGGGCATGAATCACTCGCCACTACACAGGTTTACACCCATATAACCTACCGAGACCTAAAACAGAATTACCAACTCGCCCATCCCCGCGCGGGACACTCCGGGAAATCCTCTCCAGGCTTCCCGGCCCACTCCGCCGGAAACGGCCCTAAAACCTGAAAAGGAGGACAAAACCATGGATGTCAACATTCAAGCAATCAACTTCGACGCCTCTGAGAAACTCGTCGCTTTCGTCAACAAAAAAGCCGAACGCCTCCAGCGTCATTACCCCGACATAACCACCGTTGATGTTAAACTTACCGTTGTCAAGCCCGAGACGGCGATGAACAAGGAGGCCGTCATCAGCGTGGTGGCTCCCAAGAATGATTTCGTGGCCACCAAGGTTGCCGACTCTTTCGAGGAGGCGATAGACCTCTGCCTCGAAGCCGTCGGAAAGATGGCCGAGAAAGCCAAGGAGAAGAAATAACGCCTGCGCGGGGAGTTCCCCGCCAGACCCGTGCCCCCCGTCAGGGAGGCGAGGCCAGGGTGACAGCCGCTTTGCCGGTGTCTTTCCGCCCCGCATCCCCTGACGGGGGTTGCCGTTTACGGAAAAAAGGATTACATTTGCGGCTGATTGCGATTTTGCCATGAAAAATGTGAAAACAATGAAATTCGGGCTGCTGCCGCGTATCGTGGCGGCCATCGCCCTTGGAATCGGCAGCGGTTACCTCCTGCCGATGTGGGCCACACGGATATTCGCCACCTTCAACCAGGTATTCAGCGAGTTCCTCGGCTTCTGTATCCCGCTGATAATAGTGGGGTTCGTGGCCCCCGCCATCGCCGACATCGGCGCGAAGGCCGGCAAGATGCTGGTTGCCACGGCGCTGTTGGCCTATGTCGCCACCCTCTGCGCCGGAATGCTCTCATACGCCACCGGGCAGATGTTCTTCCCGTCTATGATAACCCCCGACGAGTTTGTCGAGGCTGAGGCCAAGGCGGTAGAGGTCGCCCCATATTTCTCGGTGGGTATCCCCCCGTTGATGGGTGTGATGACCGCCCTGGTAACCGCCTTCGTGGTGGGTCTCGGCGCCTCGCGACTGAAAGGTGACGTGATGCGCTCGCTCCTCGGGGAGTTCCGCGACATCGTCGACATGGTCATAAGGCGCGCCATCGTGCCCCTCCTCCCGGTCTACATCTTCGGCATATTCCTCGGGATGACCGCCGCCGGGGAGGTTGCCGTGGTGCTGTCGGCCTTCTTCAAGATAATATTGGTGATATTCGCCCTCCACGTCCTGCTTCTTGTCACGCAGTATGCCGTGGCCTCATTGTTCGCCAAAGGGGCCATCTCCCGCAACCCCTTGAAGTTGCTATGGACGATGATGCCGGCATATTTCACCGCCCTCGGCACCCAGTCGTCGGCCGCCACCATCCCCGTGACCCTCGAACGCACCGTAAGGATGGGTGTCGACAAGGATGTCGCCGGGTTCACCGTCCCCCTCTGCGCCACCATCCACATGTCGGGCAGCTGTCTGAAGCTTGTCGCCTGCGCGATGGCCCTGATGCTGCTCAAAGGCATGCCTTACGACTTCGGGATGTTCATGGGCTTCGTGGCGATGCTCGGCATCACGATTGTCGCCGCTCCCGGCGTGCCCGGCGGGGCTGTGATGGCCTCCCTGGGGCTGCTGACCTCCATCCTCGGTTTCTCGGAGGCCGACAACGCCCTGATGATAGCCCTTTATATCGCGATGGACTCATTCGGGACAGCATGCAACGTCACCGGCGACGGTGCGCTTTCGGTCATCATCAACCGCTTCTTCGCCCCATCTTCAGCTCCCGGGACTTAAATTCCGGGCGCATTCCTGCCGGTTGATTTTTGTCTACGAAAATCAGGGTTTCGTCTCAAAACGCCGGTTGATTGCTAATCCGTAAGTAAATTTGGTCATAATTATTGTCTGCTCCTGGAAATCAACCAGGAGCAATTACTTATGACCAAATCAAAATTGTAGTTTTGCTTATGATTAGTAATTTTACCCCCCCCATTTGTGCGGGATTTATAACCAAATCCTTGCGGGTTGCTATGGCGGTGGTCGGGCTGGTGTTGTCCGGCCTTTTCCATAAGGCCAACGCCCGCACTATCACGACCGAAGACAAGGTTGTTTATGAGGTCGTTTCGGAGAGTGGCCATACAGTCCGTGTCTCGATCGAGAACCAGTCGATTCATCGCGACAATGCATCCTTTATAACCATCCCTGAAACCATTACCGACCCTGCTGACGGGCAAACCTACACAGTGACAGATATCGTAGCCGGTGCTTTCCAGTCAACCGCCGTCACCGGGGTTGACATCCGCGCGAAGCTGACAGCCATTCCCGGCAACACATTCCGTAACTGCCCCAATCTTGAGACCGTGGTTTTCCCGCCGACCCTTGAAAATATCGGAGGTAACTGTTTCATGGATGCCCATAAGCTTAAAACCCCAGTTCTTCCGGAAGGATTGAAGGTGATTGGGGCGAACGCTTTCTGCGGCACATATATGGGGAGCGAGCTCATCCTGCCGTCGGGAGCCGAGATTTACAACTACGCGTTCGCCTCGACCAGCATCCCGTCAATCCGTTTCCCTGAGGAGAGCAATGGATTCAAGCTGTTCCCGCTCGTTTTCCGGGATGTGAAAGAGCTGAAATCCGTGGTGATTCCGTCATGGATGGAGAATATCCCCAACGGACTGTTTCAGGTATGTCCCGACCTTGAGTCGGTAGACCTCTCCCGGGTGACATCAGGCAATCTCGTCGTGGAATATGATGCTTTCCGGGGTGATTCACGGCTGACGCAATTGAGGTTGCCCGCAAAGATGAAGGAAATCGGAGAGGCGGCTTTTTCCGGGAGCGGCCTGAGGGAGGTCAAGTTCCCGGAAATGGAGACTGTCGGAGCGGGGGCGTTCAACACCACCAAGATAGAGAGGATAACTGCCGATTGCTGGCCTGCCACTCCCATCAGGAATTTCGGGACATCGATGTTCTACGCCACTCCGCTTAAGGAAATCACCTTCCCGTCATGGATGACTGAGATACCGCTTGACTGTTGCCGCAGTTGCACGTCGCTGACAAAGGTGGTAATCCCGGAGGGGGTGGAGGCAATCGGAAACAACGCTTTCCATCAGTCGGCGGTTACGTCGGTCACTCTTCCCTCAACGATGAGGAGAATCGGGGATGCCTCGTTTTATTACTGCACCCGCCTCTCATCCATAAACCTTCCCGAGGGGCTGGAAAAGATAGAAAACAATGCGTTCCATAATTGCGCCCTGACAGAAATCGCCATCCCCTCTTCGATGAAACATCTCGGAGAGAAAGCATTTTATGCCAACAGACTCGAACGGATTAACCTTCCCGCGCAGGATGACGCGGATTTCCAGCCCTTTGAATTCGGCGCATATGTTTTCGCCTACAATCCGATAACCGACTATACCTGTCCGGCCTGGATGAAAACCGTACCCGAGGGTTTCATGCAGGCTTGCCAGCTTGCCAACCTTACATTCGCGCCGGGAGTGGAGGAGGTCAAGGAGGAGGCTTTCGCCGACAATACCCGGCTGCAGGTGGGAACTCTCCCCGAATCAATCAGGATTTACAGAGACCGGGCATTCAAGGCCTGCGGATTCTATCTCCCGGCCGACCGGTATTTCGCCACAATATATATCGGCAATGATGTGAACATCGCCAGCGAGGCCTTCCGTCAGGCCCGCGTCAAAGAGGTCGTGTTCACCGATTGCCGGTACACGCTGGGCAACAATATCTTCCGCGATGTGACCTCGGTCAGGCGCATAGAGTTTCCTGACTGTATGACTGCTATTCCCGACGGCATATGCAACGGATGGTCGGAACTCACGGAGGTGGTATGGCCTCCCCGCCTTGAGGCGATAGGTGACCAGTCTTTCAAAGGATGTGAAAAGCTTGTGTTCGCGACCGGCCCGGATGGGGAGGGGAATGTCGTCGATTTCACCAAAACCCCGTTTGAAAACCTCATATCGGTGGGTGACGAAGCGTTCGCCAACACTAAGATAACCGATGTGGTGTGGCCTGAGTCGGGCGACAATCTCCATATCGGTGATTATCTCTTCAGCGGAATTGAAACCATGACATCCGGCCATATCCCCGGATGGATGACCTCCATTCCCAAAGGGCTGTATATGAATTGCCGCAACCTCACCGACCTCCTCTGGGATGAGAGTGACAGGGAAAACCTTGAAATCGGGGTGGAGGCGCTGCGGGGTCTTGGCATCAAGACGATAGAATGGCCCGATGTCCCGACTACGATTCGTGAGAACGGATTCGCCGACAATGACAACGCCACATGGATAAACTGGCCCGAATCCCCGGCGGTGATGTCAAATTATTCCTTTTACAGTTGCGGAGAGCTGAAAGGCCCTGAGGAATTGCCTGACTATGTCACCTCAGTTCCGGCATATTGTTTTTCGATGTGTACTTCCCTTGAGCATTTCACTCTTCATGATGGCATCTCTTTCGTCGGGATAGCGGCTTTCGCCGGATGCGACGCGATGAAAGATTTCAAGATGCTTGGCGCGGTCCCGCAAATCCAGGCGGAGTGCTTCAAGGGATGTGCCTCTCTTGAGACGTTTTCCTCATCCTTCCCTCTTGTCGCCATAAACAACTATGCGTTTCTTGATTGCCGGTCGCTGCATGCTCTTGATTTACAGGGGACAACGGCGGTGGATGTCTGGAATGGTGCATTCTCGGGATGCGGTTCGCTCGTGGATTTTCCTGACATCATCGCCCCTGAATCGAAGATGGGGGGCTACGCCTTCCACAACGCATCCTCGTTGACCCATATCCCGGTTCCTGTCTGCGGCCTTGAGGGGGACTACAATGACTGGAAGCATTTCATGGGGGCCGCGTCGTTGCAGTCGGTCAACCTGCTACCGCTGACCGGAGACAACAACAAGTTCTATCTCTATGACGACATGTTCGCAGACGCCCCGCTGCTCGGTGTCTCTTATTACCTGAGCGACATCCCAGTTGAGAAGATTACCCCGACAGGTGTGGCTGACCGCTCCGTGAAGGGGATACTGCTGGTCAACCGCGACCAGAAATACAAGCTGATGGAGAATGGCTACGGCGCATTGTGGGACATCAGGGAGGTCAAGAAGCCTGCCCTGACCCTCCACGGCGACATCCATTCGGAGTTCACCCCCGGCGACCTGCGCAACCACTACAAGACGATGATCCGATGGGAGGTGGTCGAGAGCGACTTTGACGAGAATGCCCCGACGGTCTATCACCTCAACCGCGACGGGGTAGAGATAGCCCGTATCGAGATTTCGACCTGCGAGCTGCTCGATCATGTGAGCGACGGAAACATCCAGCGCAACGAACCGACCAACAGCTACAAGATAAGAATCACAAGGGATGGAGTGGATTATGACAAGGCTGAGCAATATGGCGACTTCGACTATGAGTTTGAGCCGGGCGGATATGTCATGGTCTACTCCAACCAGCACAAGAACCTTTATTTCCATCCCGGGACATCCCACCGTATCGGCCTGAACGAGAGGATGGGGGCCAAATCGTGGTTCCTCTTCATCGATGAGTTCGACTCCCCTGACCTGAATGAACCGGGTGTGCCTGACCGCTACACCTACACCCTGGCGATGGATGGTTATGACTACCGCGAACCGGTCAACAATGAGGGATATCTTCCCGGCGAGGATGGCCTTTACTGGCATTATGAGAACCGCCGTCTCGACCGGGTTGAGTCTGAGCCTTGTGTGGTGCATACCGCCATGGCTGTGCCGTCGATGTCTGTCGACGGTCTGTATTCCCTTGAGGATATCGAGGGAGACACCGCGGGGGAGCTTCCCGTGTCGGAAGATGTGATGGCCGAGGGTATCGCCGCCCGGCTTTCATATGAGTTCTCCGATCCGGAACAGATCGGTCACACACTTTTCGAGGCTCCGATGCATTACCCGATTATCGACCATATCGTTTGCTACGAGCTTCCCTCGCGTGAAAACCTCGGGGTATATTCCGAGTTGCAACGGTGTGATATAAAGGGTGACAAGTCACTGGCGACGGGTGACATACCTGTGCCTGCCGACCATGACCCCGCCATCGGGTCGAGCTACCAGATTGTCACCTCGACTCTTTGCCGAGGCACATTCGGCTCGCGTATCGTGACTATTCCCGGCACCCCACGCCTCGACGCGTCGATGGAGAAACTGCAGCTTTGTTACTCATACGAGGAGCATAACCACGAGCCGGTGTTCAGGGCTACGGTCAACCTTTATCCTGACGCAAGTCCCATGGGGTATTCCGAAGCTCCCTCCGACAGCCGCCATTCAATAGGGGTATGGCGCGCGATAGACCGCAAGAGTGTCTCAAATGAGATGCTTGCCGATGATGGCGTTCTGCCCGATGAACTTGTGTTCCATATGGGGGAGGATTATATGGCCCACTCATGGAGCTGCGATGATTGCAGCGCGCATCAGAAATATGACACCACCGACGGCCAATGGCGCTATACCGACCATTTCGCCATCGGTTCCATACCGCAGGGACAGCTGCTGGATGTCAACGCCGACTACCGTGTGCGCATGTATGTCCAGACGGTTGAAGACCCGTCGCGCTGGATGATTGCCGAGGCCTGGGCTGTCAACTCCGAGGTTGTCAGCGGAGTAGAGGAGGTGAGGGCAGGACTCTCCTCCTCCGAGCCGGTGTATTACAATCTGCAGGGTATGCGTGTGCCCCAGCCTATGGAGGGTGAGACCGTTATCGTGGTGGATGCCCGTGGTTCACGCAAGGTGATATACAAGAGAGAATAACCTGTCTATGTTATGGTGATTGTGAAACTAATAGTAAGATAGTAAGTAGGTAAAAAAGAAGAAGAGAGGAGCCGCGCCTGTGTGATACAGACGCGGCTCCGTTATCTTTGGGGGAATGTCGACGGGTTGGAATCCTACGGGGTCAGCGGATATAGTGGGGCATCTCCTCAGGGACGACCATTGAGATTTCCACCATTCCGGCTATGACGCCATCCTTGCGCCAGGGGGTCTGGTAGATGACCTTGCGCTGCCCGTTTTTCGAGATGGTGTAGGCGTTGCTTTCCCCGGTGGCGAGCATATGACGGATTTTCGCCGAGGATTCGGGGGAATGGCAGTCGAAGAGGTTTTTGCCGATGAGGTCGCCATGGCTGGCGAAGGTCTCGCGAGACTTCCGGTTCATATATAATATGACGCCGTCTGAGTCGCAGACGGTCACCGCGCAGTTGGTCTCTTCACTCCAGGGCATGCCTGCGGGCATATTGGCTGTGTCGTCAGGATTGAACATAAGTCGGGGGATTCGACGGGTTATTTCCCGCTCTTGTAACGCTTGGCCTGCTCCTTGATGAGGGCCTCGTCGTCGAAGTAGTTGATTTTCATCGCGGCGCGCACCTTGTCGAGGGTGTCGGCGGCCTCCTCGCGGGCCTTGGCAGAACCCGACTTGAGGATTTCGTAGACGCCGGGGATGTCCTGCTCCCACTGCTTGCGGCGTTCGCGGATGGGGGCCAGAATCTCTTCAAGCACATTGATGAGCAGCTTCTTGACGGTGCCGTCACCCAGGCCGCCACGGGTGTAGTGGTCTTTAAGCTCCTGGAGGTTCTTGTATTCGGGGAGGTATTTGGCGAAATGCTCGTCGGTGCAGAACGCGTCGAGGTATATGAACGGGCAGTTCCCTTCGAGATGTCCCGGGGAGTCGACGGTCAGGTGTTCCGGGTCGGTGTACATGCTCTTCACCTTTTTGGCGACCTCCTTCGGGGTGTCGCTCAGGTATATGCAGTTGCCCAGCGACTTGCTCATCTTCGCCTTGCCGTCTGTTCCGGGGAGGCGCATGCAGACGGCGTTGTCGGGAAGCATGATTTCAGGCTCAACCAGGGTGTCGCCGTAGATATTGTTGAAACGGTTGACGATTTCGCGGGTCAGCTCGATCATCGGGGCCTGGTCCTCTCCCACGGGCACGGTCGTGGCCTTGAAGGCTGTGATGTCGGAGGCCTGGCTGACAGGGTAGCAGAAGAAGCCTACCGGGATGCTCTGCTCGAAGTTGCGCATCTTGATTTCGGTCTTCACCGTCGGGTTGCGCTGCACACGCGACACAGTCACGAGGTTCATGTAATAGAACGCCAGCTCGGTAAGTTCCGGCACATGGGTCTGCACGAAGATGGTAGACTTAGCGGGGTCGAGACCTACCGAAAGATAGTCCAGCGCGACCTCGATGACATTCTGGCGCACCTTCTCGGGGTTGTCGGCATTGTCGGTCAGGGCCTGCGCGTCGGCAATCATGATGAAAATCTTGTCGAAGCAGCCCGAGTTCTGCAGCTCGACACGCCGGCGCAGCGAGCCGACAAAATGGCCAAGATGGAGACGACCGGTCGGACGGTCGCCCGTAAGTATCACTTTTTGCATTCGTTTCAAATTTTTCAGACAGCAAAGTTACCCATTTTTTGTTGATTATTTAGACGGTGAATGAAGAAAATTTCGTAAATTTGCCCCCAGAAACCCAAACACAAAAATCCAGTTTTTTCAACATGGTAAGTTACAAAGAATTAGGTCTGGTCAACACCCGTGAGATGTTTGCCAAGGCCATCAAGGGCGGTTACGCAATCCCCGCCTTCAACTTCAACAACATGGAGCAGCTCCAGGCCATCATCAAGGCCGCCGCCGAGGAGAAATCCCCCGTCATCCTCCAGGTTTCGAAAGGTGCCCGCAACTACGCCAACGCCACCCTGCTCCGCTACATGGCCCAGGGCGCAGTCGCTTACGCCAAGGAACTCGGCTGGGAGAATCCCCAGATTGTGCTCCACCTCGACCACGGTGACAGCTTCGAGCTCTGCAAGAGCTGCATCGACAGCGGTTTCTCCTCTGTCATGATCGACGGCAGCCACCTCCCCTACGAGGAGAACGTGGCCCTCACCAAGCAGGTTGTCGACTACGCCCACCAGTACGACGTTACCGTCGAGGGTGAGCTCGGCGTTCTCGCCGGCGTGGAAGATGAGGTTTCCTCCGACCACCACACCTACACCGACCCCGAAGAGGTTATCGACTTCGCAACCCGCACCGGCTGCGACTCCCTCGCCATCTCGATCGGCACCAGCCACGGCGCATACAAGTTCACTCCCGAGCAGTGCACCCGCAACGCCGACGGCAAGCTCATTCCTCCTCCCCTGGCATTCGAGGTACTCGACGCCGTCATGGAGAAACTCCCCGGATTCCCCATCGTTCTCCACGGCTCCAGCTCCGTGCCCCAGGAATATGTTGACATCATCAACGCCAACGGCGGCAAGCTCCCCGACGCCATCGGTATCCCCGAAGAAGAGCTCCGCAAGGCTGCCAAGAGCGCCGTTTGCAAAATCAACATCGACTCCGACTCACGTCTGGCCATGACCGCCGCTGTCCGCAAGATCTTCAACGACAAGCCCGGCGAATTCGACCCCCGCAAATACCTCGGCCCGGCCCGCGAAGAGATGGAGAAGCTCTACAAGCACAAAATCGTCAACGTGCTCGGTTCCAACGGCAAAGCCGAATAATACCGACCTGATGCCGACGCGGCCCACCTGCCGCGCCTGACTCCCATAACGAAGGCCCGAAACCGCATCCCGGTTCCGGGCCTTCCCTTTGTCCCGCCTCAGAATCCGCGCTGTCAGCGGCCTCCGCGAGAGTTCTTTTTAAATTGTTTTCAGTAGGGAAGTCAACCTTGGCCGCAGGAAGCATTCAAGCTTGTTTTTTCCAGACCGGAATGTAGACCTATGCGCCGGAGTGCTCCCAACTGTGCTTGTGATGAACTTAAACACACTTTTTTCGTTATCATTTTGTAGATAGCGAATTTATTCCTAACTTTGCACTACAAGCAAGGGGTCTGAATTTCCCCCTTATCAAAGAAATACTTCGGGGCACAAGCAACGATTTTAGAAATCGGGGTATACCGATTGGAAAGGAGGTCGACAGACCTCCTTTTTTATGCCTTTATTTTTAATGTGGAATTATTTTCATTCCTAACACAGCGCCTTTATATGAATAAATTTTGTCGCTGACAATATCATAAGCCGGATTGGGAGCTTTGGGGTCGAGAACATGGCGGGTTATCGGGTAAGCTATCAAGTCGGCGAGTTGCAAACCTATCACATTATCTTTCTTATAACTGAATATAAACCGACCCAACCTGGAGACCAGTCGCTCCGCATTGACCCATTTTGTGCCTATGGCACGCAATCGGTTGTAATAATTCAGGAGTGCCCGGTCTTGTTTTATCCCTCGGCGCTCGATATAAACGTCAAGTGTCCCATCTTCTACATTATCATCCATACAGAAAATGGCTCGCTCGATAAGATATTTAAGCGAAAGCCCGTACACATCTTCGCCACGGCTGAATCTTTCGACAAACGGCTCTTTCAATATCGAGCAGCAGACTATGACGTACACATCAGGCTGACCGAGTATATTGTTGATTCCTTTGTAAAAGCGGCTTCTTGTTTCGGGATACTGCAAAATAGAGTATGCCTTTTCTTGCTTGCGTATATCGCGTGAATGTATTATCACGCTTTCATCGTTGAAAAACTCTTGTTTAAATGCCTTTACTTCGGCTTCCAACTGTTCGAGCTTATCGCCTGGAATCAACACCCCGCATAATGTAAAAATTGGAAAATTCGGATTGAATTTTTCCAACTGATGGTCTCCACACTCGTCTATGTATAGATAATATTTTGATTTTTCGTTGTTTTTCGTTGCCATAGCTAATACAAAGTTACGAAATTTCTCTGGCTTTTCGTGTCTTTTACCCTCCTTCTTATGCGACCGTAAATTCGTGATGCAGGAAAACCAAACTTTCATAATCGGGGGGCTTTTTATGATTTTGATATGTTGGATTCTTTGATTATCTTTGCGGGGCTCCTTCATAAGGAGATGAGACCTATCAATCTGCCCTGTATGAAAACAAAGCATATCTTATTAGCGATAATGGCGGTGATGACCGCCGTGACGGGTGTCGGCTGCGGAGACAAATCCGCCGGTGGAACCGCTGACGGGAACAATATCTTCGAGGAGGCGGTGTTCGTCAAGGGATACCCTCGGTGCGAGGGGGTGATGGATGTCACGGTGGTGAATCCGTGGGACTCCACGGGGATTCTGGCCGAATACCTGCTGACCAACCCGGAGGTTGACGGGGATGCGGTCGCGGTTGACGGGGCCACTACAAGGCTCCGGCTCCCTTTGAAGCGGCTGATTGTCTACTCGGCGGTACACGCGGCGCTGATTGCCGAACTGGGATATGCCGACGCCATCGTGGGGGTTGCCGACGCGGCGTATATCAAGACTCCGGAGATTGTCGAGCGGCTGGCCGACGGACGCATTGCCGACATCGGTTCGTCGATGGAACCTTCAATTGAGAAAATCATCGCGCTGTGTCCTGACGGCATACTGATTTCCCCCTTCCAGAATGCCGGACACGGGGTGGTGGACAAGGCGGGGGTGCCGGTGATCGAGTGTGCCGACTATATGGAGACCACGCCGCTCGGACGGGCTGAATGGTCAAAGTTCTACGCGATGCTGGTTGAGGGTGTCGCCCCGACCAACGACCGGATTTTCAAGACTTCCCGCGAGCTTTACAATGCTTTGGCCGAGAAGGCGGCAGGATTTGCCGACAGGCCGAAGGTGATAACCGAGCTGCAGAACAATGGCACCTGGATGATGCCCGGCGGGGCGAGTTACGCCGGACGTCTGATCATGGACGCCGGGGCGACTTATCCTTTCGAAGACAACAGGTCGCCAGGCTCCATACCGATGAGCTACGAGAAGGCTTTCATGGCGGCGCAGGATGCCGACTTCTGGCTTGTAAAGAGTTTCGGGGAGGAGATGACCCTCGACGACATTGCCCGCAACCATCCGCTCAACAAGCGTGTATGGGCCTATGGCAACGGTGGGGTCTATTATGCCAACACGGCCCGCGCGAACCTCTTCGAGGAGACTCCGTTCCACCCCGAGAGGCTGCTGGGAGACTATGTGGCCATATTCCACCATACAGGGGACTCGCTGCGGTATTACGCGCCGGTCCGCTGACAGCTTGCGGGCCGCTCCCTGAATGAGGGGGGAGTCAACCGACAGCACACAGACAGCCACCCGGGGAGGATTCCCTCGGGTGGCTGTCTGTGTGTAGTCTGCGGGTGAACGGTTGGCAAAGTAGCAATTTGTCCTACGGGGAGGGGCGCGGCGGCAGTAACTTTGCGATGTGAAAAACATATGTCCCGCTATGAAAACCCATCTTCTGCCATTCCTGAAATGGCGTATCCCCCGCCCATTGCGCCGCAAGCTGCTGCGTCTGCTCAGGCGCGCACAGCGTGTGGGAGTCAGGATGCTCCTGACTTTCATCACCACAAGAAGTTTCATCAATTCGATTCTCGGAATCCGTCAGACAACCTCAACCAACACTTATACCGCTATGACTACCACACACACCGTGACCTCATCAGAAAATGTATCAGTAATCGACGCCGCCAGCCGCGTGGCGGCATCGCTCGCCGCGATTCCCGAGGAGGGTTTCCGCAGCCGCCGCGACATAAAGGAGATAATTCTGCATTGCTCGGCCACCAAGGAGGGGGCCGACTTCTCGGCGGCTGACATACGCCGTTGGCACCTCCAGCGGGGATTCAACGACATCGGCTACCATTTCGTCGTGAAACTTGACGGCACCGTCGAGCCGGGGCGTGACATCAATGTCACGGGTGCGCATTGCCTGAATCATAACAGCAGGTCGATAGGCGTCTGCTATGTGGGAGGACTCGACCGCGCGGGACGCCCGGCCGACACGCGAACGCCGGCTCAACGCCTCGCCCTGCCGGAACTGATACGCAGGCTGAGGGTTCACCATCCGTCGGCGACCATACACGGCCACAGGGAGTTCGCCGCCAAGGCGTGCCCTTGCTTCAACGCTGCCGAGTATGCCGCCATATCCCCTTTCCCCGACTCCGGCTCATTTCCGCCGTCAGGCCCGACTGCCTCACCGCGAACCGATGACCAGCATCGCGAGGCCGGCGAGCAGGAGCGACAGGTCGAGAAGCTTGGCCTTGACATCTCTCTCACCAAGGGCCACGACCCCGTAGAAGAATGAGACGATGACGCTGCCGCGACGTATCATCGACACCACCGCGATCATCGACCCGGGCAACGAAAGGGCGTAGAAATAGGCTATGTCGGCGACGGTTAGGAACACCGATATGAGCAGTATCGGCCAGCGCCATGTGAATTTCCCTCCGGAGTCTCCGTGGCGCGACCGCATCATCAGCAACAGCACCGAACCCATTATCAGGAACTGGTAAAGGGTGTACCACGCCTGCACCTCGAGTGGCTCGAAGCTGCGCAGCAGGTATTTGTCGTAAAGCGCGCTGACAGCCCCCATCACGGCCGCCCCGACACTCATCCAGAGCCACCGGCTGTTGCGGAGCGTGAATCCCTCCTTCCGGCCTATGCGGGTGATGAAAAACAGGGAGAAGAACCCGAGGGCAATACCTCCCCACTGCCAGAGGTTGAGCCTCTCGCCAAAGACCAGCAGCGCCCCGACAAGCACCAGCACCGGCCGGGAGGCAGCGATCGGAGACGCTATGGTCAGCGGCAGGTGCTTGATGCTGAAATAGCCGAGCATCCAGGAGCTCAGCACTATCAGGGCCTTGACGGCAATCATAGCGTGGGCGGCCTGACTGTTGCCGAACCCGAAATCACCCTTCACCACCCCGCCTACAATCACCGGCGACATCAGCAGCGTGCAGAAAAGGGTGTTGAGAAACAGCACCGCCAGGACATTGTTGCCCCTGAGCGACACCTTCTTTGATATATCATAGCAGCCCAGGCAGAGGGCCGATAGCAGCGCGAGTATTATCCACATTGTTTTCCTTGAGACTGATGACAGGATTCACCGTTAAGAGCCGACCGGGTTTGCCCCGGAGTGACCGACCAGGTTTCCCGGCTTTGATAACAGCCTGCAAAATTACAAAACTTTCACCGAGCCGCCACAATTTTTTCACCGTGGCATTTGCCCGGATTGATTTTTTGGCGTAACTTTGCGCTGTCTGCCACAGACAGCCAACAGATTGCGCGGCATCCAGGGGAAGAGTCCCCGGCTTCGCGCGGCCATACCTGGAGGCCGCCCGGCTGACAAAAAAAGCGTTATTGGCGCTTTGTTCTTGACGATTAGGAATCTCGCAAATTCATACGACAGTCAAGGATGAGGCAATGATAGACGCCCCTTAGATTATATGCAAATATGGTTTACGTCCAGGCCAGGCCTGAACGTAGACACATGTCATATATCCGCGTGGGCTCTGCGTTGCTCGTTCTACTGTCGTGGGCAATGCGAGAGCCTCTAATCGTGGGACGAGCACCAGTGAGGTTCCCACGCGTTTTTTTATCCTTGCCATTCATTTCACACAATCTCCTTCCCCGGGAACCTGGAAGCCAACCCCAACCCCCATCACCTATGATGCGACACCTGCTTTCCCGGCTGCGGACAAAATCGTTATCCGCACCACGATGTCAAAAAACGTCCAGTTTCTTGGCAAAACTATGTTTTATCCTTTTAGCTCTCATTCCAGTTCTATCTCCAGCACCGGCAAACGCAAAAACAATTCCTGACAACCTCGTCGCAACATTCTTCGACATTGAACAACGGGGATTCTATGCCATCGCGACTCCTCGAATGGACAAAATTGAGGAGTATGGCGTGGAAGGATTTTCTGTGAGCCCTTCACATAAGCGTGAAGACGGGAGCTTCTTTATCGGTAGTGGACAAGCCTATCATTTCAAAGTAAGGTCAGGCTCCAGCAGTAAAGAGTACACCTGGTGGCTCCCTGAATCCTACCATACTAAAAACACAACGTTCAAATTCAAGGACTATGCCTATATGATTGATGTTAAAGTCGAGGGAAACATCCCCGATTTCGGAGACGGAGCCGTATATGGCATAACTGATAACTCCAATGGTTCCAATTTCAGGCCTTTTGTCAACAATGACGCCCGATACTACAAAAATCTCAAAATACAATCTAAGCCTCATTACGTCAACCACACCTACAAATATGATAACTGGGAATGGAAATATGATGGCCTCGCAAATGTAATTGTACAAATCGAAGGACACTCTATTCTTGTGAAAAGTGGCCCAATTTTCAGTTACCATAATGGAGGAACCATAAAAACGACCGGGCATAAATGTGACATAACATTTGATTCGGGCTTCCCTTATGAAGACGATTGTAAGGTTGGGGTTTCTTTCAATGGCCAAAAATACTATGGCAGATATATCACGTTGAAATCTTTGCTCCCTGCGACCAAATATTATTTTAGTTTTTTTGTGGAAAAAAACGACACTGTATATAGTTCTTATGGCATCGGTTTCACAACACAACAAATAAAAGCCTTTAGCACAATCACCCCATCCACCCAACGAGCTGTTGTAACATTAAGGCCAGGCAACAACGTTAATGTTACTTCAGATGAATATCTGGTATATGAAGATGTACATCTGAAGAAAAATGGCCATACTATTTATCCCCGAATAATCTCCACACAACAATTTGAATTTGAAGGCTTGGAACCTGGTCAAGAATATTATTTTGAATGCCAACCATATTTTATCAGGGAATCTACTGAGACTCGATTCAAACTCGAGGCTCTAGAAGTTATGTTCTCAACCTCAACACCGGAATGGGACAACGGAGAGGCGCAGGCTCTGACGACAACCAAGGCGAGACTCCTGTATTCCACAAATCTTGAAAACGTCGCCGACACTTATGTGGAGTGGCGCAGGGTAGATGCCCCGGCGGTGGTGCAGAGTTCAAAAGCCACCTGCCCCGTGGTCGACGGCCGCCTTGTAGGGATATTGAACAACCTCAACCCGGATGTCTATTATCAGTTCCGTCCGGTATATGAACATCAGTCATCCAAGGTCTATGGCTCATGGGTGGGGATTTTCACCGGCGACGCCAATGTCTGGTTTGACCCCGAGGTGGTGACGCAACCTGCCCGAATCAGGGAAAACGGCTCTGTGACATTGCGCGGCTCGGTTCTGCCGGGAAGCGGCGACATCAGCGAACAGGGCTTCGAGATATGGCCAAGCGAAGAGCCATCTTCCGCCGGCATACGGGCAAACCGGCAGGCAGAAGCCACCCACCGCTTCGTGACATGTGACGGCATAAGCATGTCGGTTGACATCTCTGACCTGGCCGCAGGCACGTCATACATCTATCGGACTTACGCCAAGGTCAACGGCACAATCCATACCGGACAGGAGGAGAGATTCGACATCCCCGGCACAGGAAGCGTTGACGGAATCACCGTCGACGAGGAGACTCCGGAAGTAACCGGTTACTTCAACCTGCAGGGGGTAAGGTCAGAGAGGCCGTTCCCGGGGCTTAACATCGTGGTTTATTCCGACGGCAAGACCGAGAAACGGGTCTTCAAGGAATAAGCCATGAGGCTGTCCTCAGGATAAAACCGGCTTGACACAAAGGTTCCGCGGAAATTCCACCGAAAGATATTGCCATAGGGGTGGAATCCGCGGAATTTTTGTAAATTTGCAGTCGGTATGTCCTGCGGAGCCTCAGCCGCATAGGTGGTGACGGATTGCCAGTCAAGACCGCAGGGGCCGACATTATTCACTTGTTAAGTTTTGGAAAATGACTCTTTCCCGCCCAAAGCTTTGGCTGTATGCCAAAGATTACCTGATGATTATCCTCGGCATCGCGATGTATGGCCTTGGGTTCTGCGCGTTCATCGCCACGGCTCCTGAGAAGGTCGTGATCGGGGGTATGGCCGGTTTCAGCCAGATTGTCGACATGATTTCATTCGGCTGTTTCGGGTTCCATATCCCTTATTCCGTGACGATTTTCACGGTAAACTGCATAATGCTGGCGTTGGCCTGGAGGATTGTAGGCCGTACGTTTGTCATCCGCACGCTGTTCGGTGTGCTGGTTATTTCGGTGATTTTCGCGGTCTTTCAGCCGCTGTTCCACACCCAGCCGGTTGTTGGCGAGACGTTTATGAATGTCATAATCGGCGCGGTGCTGTGTGGGCTGGGCATTGGCATAGTGTTCGTGCACAACGGCTCGACGGGGGGCACGGATATCGTGGCGGCTGTCGCGTCGAAGAAGAGCAATGTGTCGATCGGCAGGGCGATGATGTATTTCGACCTCACGATTATCGGCTCGTCGCTCGTGCTGAAGTTCTTCCTTGAGCCGGAATTCAGTTTCGCCGACGGTGTGCCGTCGTTGGTTTTCGGCCTTATCACGCTGTTTGTCATTCCGTTCATGGCCGACATGATGATACATACCAACCGGCAGGCTGTGCAGTTCACGATTTTCTCGCCGAAATGGGAGGAGATTGCGACGGCAATCAACAATGAGGCGCAGCGCGGCTGCACGGTGCTGAACGGCATGGGCTGGTACTCCAAGAAGGAGGTGAAGGTGCTGCTGGTGATGTGCCGCAAGATTGAGTCCGTGACGCTTTTCCGCATCATCAAGTCTATCGACCAGGACGCGTTCATCACCCAGGCGCAGGTAAACGGCGTCTACGGCAAGGGATTTGACGAAATCAAGCTCAAGATGCGCCGTCCGGGGGCCCCGCTCGACCATCCCAACCTCCCCGACCCCACCTCTAAGATTGTCTGACAGATGAGGCGTGTTTTGCTTATTTTTACATTGCTGGCACTGCTGGGGCTCCCCCGGGAGGCAATGGCAATCGAGCCGACATGGCATGTGGATTTCTCGTCGGTGTTTGACAACCGGGAGGGTGACCACGACGTGACGGCCACAAAGACCTATTTCTTCACCAACCTTGCCCCGGAGGTCGGACTCAGATTCAGCCCTGAGGACAGGATTGCCGGAGGGGCGGTGTGGTTCCAGCCTATCGGATGCCAGTGGGAGGGCCACAGGATTTCACCCACGCTGTATTACCGTCACGAGGGTCGCCGCTGGCGTTTCTCGATGGGCATGTTCCCCCGGAAGCAGCTGGTTGAGGAGATGCCCGGGTTCCTGTGGAGCGACTCGCTGAGCTACTGCCAGAACAACATCCGCGGAGCGATGGTGCAGTATGTCACCCCGAAGGGTTACTTCGACGCATACATCGACTGGCGCGGGATGCAGACCAGCAGCCAGCGAGAGGCGTTCAACATCGTGTTCCACGGACAGGTGTCGCCCAAGGGGAACTGGCTCAACTTCGGAGGATATGCGCAGATGAACCATTACGCGCTGCAGAAGGATGCGCCGTCTGAGCAACATATCGTAGACAATTTCCTTGTCAACCCGTATGTGGGCGCCGACCTCGGCAAACGGGCCGGCACCGACTCGCTGACCGTCAAGGCCGGCCTGCTGATGACCATCGAGCGCAACAGGGCCAAGCCTGACGGGGGATGGGAGACCCCGGCGGGATTCTATATGGAGGCTGTCGGGGAGTGGAGATGGCTGGGAGTGAAGAACACCCTCTATGTCGGCAAGCCGCTGTTCCCCTCCTACAACACCCCGTCGCCTGAGTTTCTCGACAACTCCGCCCCACACGCGACCGAGGAGGAAATCGCCGCCAATCCGGTGGTGTGGTCGCCGATGGGACCTGGCCTCTACCAGGGTGAACCGTTCTATCAGAAGTGCTTTTATGACCGTCTCGACATCTACGCCTACATCCTCAGGCGCAAGCATGTCAGCCTGATGGCGTCGCTCGACTTCAACTTCACCCCCTCCTCATTCATTTTCTACCAACGCCTGCTGCTGAGGGTCACCCTCCCCTGACGGCGGCGATGACCCCACACCGTTATATGTATTACGTCTCAAAAAGGATGGAAATCGCGGGTTCTCACCAACTCGCGCTGTCATACGAGAGCAAATGCTCCAATATCCACGGCCACAACTGGATTGTGACCGTCTACTGCCGTGCCGAGAAGCTCAACGCCGACGGCATGGTATGTGATTTCACCCGCATAAAGGAACGCATCCACGACGCGCTCGACCATCGCCACCTCAACGACGTGCTGCCGTTCAACCCCACAGCGGAGAATATCGCCCGCTGGATAACGGAACAGATACCGGAGTGCTACAAAGCCACAGTGCAGGAGAGCGAGGGGAACACCGCCGCTTATGTCGCAGACGGGACAGAACCCCACGCCCTCTGACCTATGCCTCCCAGACATAACCGACGGCAAAACATCGAAACCTCCGGCCTTATGAGAATAAACGAGATTTTTTACTCCCTTCAGGGGGAAGGGCGCTTCACGGGACATCCGGCGGTATTCATCCGCCTGTCAGGATGCAACCTCACGTGCCCTTTCTGCGACACATCCCACCAGGAGGGACGGGAGATGACCGCAGAGGAGATACTGGAGGAAATCAAGGGATACCCCTCCCGGCACGTCGTGATAACCGGAGGGGAGCCGGGATTGCAGCTAACCGGGGAATTCGTGGACAGGCTCCACGAAGAGGGATATTTCGTGCAGGTGGAAACCAACGGCACGACCGAGATTCCGCTGAATGTAGACTGGATTACCTGCTCCCCCAAGACCCACGACGTCATCCCCGCACGTGTCGATGAAATCAAACTCCTCTTCATGAACGACGGACACGACGAGTCCCGCGCGAGGCATTATGAGGCCATTCCCGCGACCTGCCGCAGCCTCCAGCCTTGCGACCACTCCATTGCCGAACCCGCCCCGGCCAGCTGCCGCCGCCGCAACGCCGCCACCCTCACCGCCTGCATCGAATTCATAAAGGCACACCCCAGCTGGACGCTCTCCCTCCAGACCCATAAGCTCCTCGACATCCGCTGACCCCATCCGGGGAAATAATTCCCAACAGTTTTCAGCCTTAATATTAACAAGTTAAGTCTCCTCAAGACAAAACACCATCCATTTTCTGTTAAAAAACTCCTCAAAACATTTGGTCAATTCAAAAAAACTTCCTAACTTTGCATCGCTGAAACGGAGAAACCCCTTCAACAAAGCAAACCTCCCTTTCACGGTGCCATAGCTCAGTTGGTAGAGCAAAGGACTGAAAATCCTTGTGTCCCCGGTTCGATTCCTGGTGGCACCACTTTGAGACCTCGACGGCAGTCGAGGTCTTTTCGTAAAACACC
>CAMWVQ010000046.1 GCA_947177635.1 uncultured Porphyromonadaceae bacterium
GATGGAGGTCAGGGGGTCTTGGTCAGCTTTATCAGTTCGAGGCGTGAGGCTGACTTGCGTGTTATCTCGAGGCGTAGTCCGCCAAGCTCGACGACGTCTCCCTGGGCTGGAATCTGGCCGGTCTCGCAGAGGATGTATCCGGCGAGGGTCTGGTAGTCGTCAGACTCGGGGATGTCGAAGTGGTATGTCTCGTTGAGGTGCTCGATTTCGACGCGTCCGGAGAATTCCCAGACGTCGGGGGCGAGCTGGCGCTCGACGATGTCGGTGGAGTCGTGCTCATCCTGTATGTCGCCGCAAATCTCCTCCATGAGGTCTTCGAGGGTGACCATTCCGGCTGTGCCGCCGAACTCGTCGACAATCACCGCTATTGATCGTTTCTCGGCCAGCAGGCGGCGCATCATCTTGCTCGCCAGGAGGGTCTCGGGGGCGTAGACCACCGGTTTGAGGCGTTCCTTCCAGTCTACCTGTGGGGTGAACAGCTCGCTGACGTGGATGTAGCCCAGCACGTTGTCGATGTCCTCGCGGTAGACCAGAATCTTTGAGCGGCCTGAGGAGGTGAACAGGGCCGACAGGGTGTCGCGGTCGGTGGAGTCGATGTCGACGGCGACGATTTCGTTTCGGGGCACCATGCAGTCGCGCAGGTGGGTCTCCGAGAAGTCGAGGGCGTTGTGGAAAATCTGCACCTCGCGCTCGACCTCGGCGTGTTCGTCGGCTTTCTCGTCGATTGTCTGCTCAAGATACTCGTTGAGGTCGCCCATGGATATTATGCCGAGCTTGGTGTCTTTGTCTTTTATCCCGCAGATTCTCATCAGGATTTTGGAAATCCAGGTGGAGAAGAGCGACACGGGGTAGAGGAGGCAGTAGAGGAGGGCGGTGAAGGGGGCCACTAACCGGAGGGAGCGGTTGGGGTTGATTCGGAATATCGTCTTGGGGAAGAACTCGCCGGTAAGGAGTATGACCAGGGTGGAGAGGAGGGTCTGGCTTATCAGCACCCAGGCCTGGTTGTGGAAGATGGTCTCAAGCCACGGCTCGATCATCTTGGCCGCGCCGATACCGTAAATCACCAGCACGATGTTGTTGCCCACCAGGATGGTGGAGATGAAGAAGTTGGGGTTGGAGTAGAACAGGCTCAGGCAGCGGCCCAAAAGGCCTCCTTTCTGTATGTCGAGTTCCACGCGTACCCTGTCGGAGGTAACAAACGCTATCTCGATGCCCGAGAAGAGCGCCGAGAAACCGAGAGCTATCAATGTCAGTATCAGCCAGGTTGCGTCCATTTTGTGTTGTTCAGTCGTCTTTTCAAGTCGTCTTATGTGTTGTCAGCGGTCGCTCACGAAGTCGGAGGTGGGGAAAATCCCCGAGGGACGGCGGATGACATACTCGGTCATCTCTTCGTTCGACTCGAAGCCGTAGCCCTCGATTATCCTGTCGGAGCGTTCGATGTGTATGAAGGAGTCGGAGTAGAGCTTGCGCTTGTTCTGGTCCCAGAAAAGCTGCTGGGTCAGGAACCGGTCGCCGTTGACATTCTTCATCCTGACGTTGCGGTCGAACCGCCAGAGTTTCTTGACGCTCCAGTATGTGGCGGTGTCGGCCGTGAAGGTTCCGTCCTCCTTCATGTTGTTGTCATATTTGATAACGTACAGACCCTCCGGGAAGTTCCAGTGGGGTTCCTGCGCCTCCTCGAACATCAGCCATATGGGGGAGGTTATGTGGTAGCGTGTGAATCCCGAGTCGGAGATTGTCGTGGAGACGTCGAGGGTCTTCATTGTCGGGAATGTCTCGGGATCGGCCGAGATGGCGATTGTCTCGCGTTTCTCCTCGCCGCACGACTGCGTGACGATTCCCGCGCCGAGCCCGAGGGCTGTCAGCGCGAATGGGAACAGCCTCATTGCCAGCTCTTTCTGTCGCATGCGGGGATGGGGCTTCGGGGGGTTATCTGAGCTTGTTCTGCCAGAACCAGAGCTCGTTGACGTTTACCCCGAGGGTGAACTGGAAATAGTTCTCGGAGACAAGCTTGGCGGGGTGTGCCTCGCGGTGGCGGTACTCGACCGAGAAGTTGAGCATCGTCTTGGTGGAGGGGGCGGGCAGCCCGAAACCGAGCGAGAGGCCGTATTCCCTGACGGAGTTGTCGCCCACCATCACGTAGTCGTTGGAGTAGTATCCTCCCAGGCGGTAGCGGACACGCTGGAGGTAGCTGCCGCGCAGGGCGGGCTGGTATTCGGCGCCGAGGGCCGCTTTCCAGCGGTTGTCGAACTGGTTTGCCCCGGTGTTGTCGAATCCTTCGATGAGGCGGTATTTGGCGTCTTTCCAGGGCTGGTAGGTGAAGTCGGCCTCGATGGTGAGGCGTTTGCGCCATTTCCAGGAAAGTCCGGCTCCCCATGTCTCGGGCTGGTCGTAGTGGCCTTTCATCGAGCCGTAGCCGATGGTGTCGTTCTTGGTGTCCTGGCCGACATCATACTTGACCCCGTACGCGTGGCCGTGGAACGACTTGCGGGGGGAGTAGACCACGCCGAGGGTCACTTCGTTGTCGGGGTTGATGTTGACCCCGTACTGCACGCCCAGGCGGAGGTTGTAGTCTCTGACCTCAAGCACGCGCTCGAAGAGGGAGGTGGCGGCGGAGCTGTAGATGTATGTGTCGTTGAGCAGGGTGCCGAAGAGGTAGCTGACGTTGACGCCGAGGGTGAATCCTTTGAAGGGGCGCGCGGCAAGACCCACGAACAGCTCGTTGAGCGTCCCGGAGCCCTGGTACTCGTTGGTGCCGTTGGAAATCTCGTTGCCGAACTTGTAGCCTACCTGCGAGTAGGGAACCATGCCGATGGCCATGCCGCCGTAGCGGGTCATCGGGAACTGCAGGGCAACGTAGTCGAGTCCGCCGGTGAAGTCTTTGCCTGATTTCTTCACCCCGTCGCGTGTCTCGGAGGTGGAGAGGGTCTTGGCCGTGGCGGCGATGTCGAAGAGGAATGTCACCGAGTCGATGGCGGCGTAGGAGGCGGGGTTCATGAAGTTGATGGCCTCTCCCGAGCGGGAGGCCAGTCCGACCCCTCCCATGGCTCTCTGGGAGGCGTTGGCGTAGCCTGAGAGCGCGCCGTAGCCGAAGCGCGAGTAGGGTGAGATTTCGGCGTTCTGGGCGGAGGCCCCGGCGCAACCGAGCAGCCAGGCCATCGCCGCGATGATGGATATAGAGAGTCTGTTCATATTTTCTCGTTGTATAGAAGTATGCTTAGCAAGCCTTTTGTTACCAGGCACGGCTCGATGGTGAAGGGGAAGTCGAGCAGCTCCCCGACCCGTTTCGACCATCCGCCGGTTAGCACCACCCGGGTGGCCTCGGGCAGGAGGCCTCGGTAGTAGTTGATTTCCCCCGCCACGCCGCGGACGGCTCCGGCGCGCATGGCGGTCATCGTGTCGTGGCCGAACTCGGGGGTCTCACCGTAGCCGTTGACTTCGGGGAGGCGGGCGGTGAAGCTGCGCAGGGCGCGCAGCCGCATACCAACCCCGGGGGCGATGTTTCCGCCGGCGTAGTGGCCGTCGGCGGTGACGACGTCGTAGGTGACGGCGGTGCCCATGTCGACCACCAGGGAGTTCTCCCCGGGGAAGAGGCTCCAGGCCCCCACGGCCGCCGCTATCCGGTCTGGGCCGAGTGTGGCCGGGGTCTTGTAGTCGATTTCCAGGGGGAGGTTGAGGCTGGAGGAGAGCTCGCTGGCCTCGATTCCGCGCCTGGAGAGCCAGGCCACCATGTCGGCGCCGTTTCCGGTCACCGAGCAGCAGAGGGCTTTCCGAGGGGAATACTGGCTGACGACCTCCTCGAGGTCACGCTTGTGGAGACGGCGCTGGTATGTCATCTCCTTGATGAGTTCCGGGCCCTCCCAGAGGGCTATCTTCGCGGAACTGTTGCCTTGGTCGATTGTCAGCAGGGGCATAAACCTTCTGATTGAGTTGACGGATGGGGGTCTCTGTCGGTCAGGCGGACCGGGGTATTATTTCCTTTTCTGCTGTTTCTGCTGTTCGCGCATGATGGCCTGCTGCTTGCGCTGGGCCTCCTCGAGGCGGGCCATCCAGCCTGATTTTTTCTTGGGCTTGGCGGCGTTGGCCTTCATCTGGGCGCGCATCTTCTCCTCGTCGGTGAAGTAGCGGAAGAGGTAGGTCTGGATTATGGTGATCAGCAGCGAGAGCAGGTAGTAGTAGCTCAGGCCTGAGGCGTAGTCGTTGAATATGAAGAGGAACATCACCGGCATCAGGTACATCATCCACTTCATTCCGGGCATGGCCGAGCCGCCCTGGTTCTGCATGTTGATGCGGGTGTAGATGATGTTGGTGGCGGTCATCAGGAGGCAGAAGAGGCTGACGTGGCTGCCATACCAGGGTATGGTGAAGGGGAGGGTGAATATCACGTCGGGGGCGGAGAGGTCGGTGGCCCAGAGGAAGTGCTGTCCGCGCAGCTCGATGGCCGAGGGGAAGAACCAGAACATGGCGATCAGCACCGGCATCTGGAGCAGCATCGGCAGGCAGCCCGACATGGGGCTGGCCCCGGCCTTGGAGTAGAGGGCCATGGTCTTCTGGTTGCGCACCATTGCGTTCTCCTGGCCGGGATACTTCTCGTTTATCTCCTTGATTTCAGGAGCGAGCAGGCGCATCTTGGCCTGCGACTTGAAGCTCTTGTAGGTGAAGGGGAAGAGTATCATCTTGATGAACACCGTCAGCAGGAAGATAATCAGGCCGTATGAGCTGATGAACTTGCTCAGGAAGGTGAACACGGGGATGATTATCAGGGTGTTTATCCAGCGGAAGATGGGCCATCCCAGGGGGATGAGGTTGGTCAGGTCGAGTGAGTCATCCTTTGCGCCCGGAATCTCCTTGTCGAGTGATGAGAGGAGGGGATAGAGGTTGGGGCCGAGGAAGATGTCGATTGAGACGGGGGTCTCGGCCTGGGAGCTGTAGTCCATCACGGCTTCGGCGGCGAGGTCTTTGACGAACTTGGGGTTATCCTTGAGGTCGTTTGAGGCCACGTCGGCCGAGGTGAAGCAGGTGCGGGGAATCATCACCATCGAGAAGAACTGGTTCTTGAAGGCGATCCATTTCAGCTTCTGGTTGAGCTCCTCATGCTTCTCTCCCTGGGCTGAGAGGTCGTCGGGGGAGTCGCCTACATATTTGTAGTAGAGGCCTGAGTTGCGCTCCTCGAAGGTTCGTCCGCGCTCGTTGCGTCCCATGGTCTGTTTCCAGAAGAGGGTGGTGGTGGCCACCGACGAGGGGATTATCTTCTCCATTCCTTTCTGGAAGACCTCCATGTTTACCACATAGCTGTCTTCGGGGAGGGTGTAGCGGATGCCCCATGTCGCGCCGTCGCCCAGGTCGAGGGCCATCTCGACCACTGAGTCGTTGACCTGGCGGGGGGTGAAGTAGAGCTCTGACGTGTTGAAGCGGCGTGAGGCCGAGAGGAGCTCGAAGGCATACTCGTTGTAGCCCGGGCGGCATATCTCGACATCGGCGGTGTCGATGACGTTGGAGTGCTCGTTCTCGGGGAGGTATGTCTTGTAGTCGAGCAGGGTGGCGCGTGAGATGTAGCCGCCACGGGTAGTCAGCTCAAGGCTGAGCCTGGAGTTCCTGAGGGGGACGGTCTGGGCTTTGCCGCTGCGGTAGCGGGCGAATGAGCCGTAACGCTGGGCGTCGGCGAGGGCCTCGCGCAGGTTGCGCACGGCTTCGTTGCGGTCGGCGAGGGTCACCTCGTCGGGGAAGTTGCCCGAGGCCACGGTCTGGTAGGGGAGGGTGGCGGCTCCGGCCTTGACTGTGCCGCTGACGGTTGTGCCGTCGTATGTGAGGGCGACCTTGTCGGTGGTGTATTCGTATCGGGCCACTGAGTCGGCTGTGGCGGCTTTTGCGCCCGTCTCCCTTATTATGGCGGGGATGGCGTTGAGCTCGGCTGTTGTCAGTGAGTCTGTTCCCAGCACCGGCTGTTGTGCGTCCTGGGCTTTGGCTGCGGCTTCGGCCTGTTCCTGCTGTTGCTGCTGTAGCTGCTTCTGCTTGTTGTTGTTGATCCACATGAAGCCGAAAATCAGCACGCCCATCAGCACGAGGCCGGTAAGTGTATTCTTGTCCATTTCTTGGAAATCAGTTGTTAAGGTTAGTTGTCAGCTTTGGCGTTTTCAGCCTTCTCGCCCCGGTAGCTGATGGCGGCGCTGACGAAGCTGAGGAAGAGGGGGTTGGGGTTGAGCACGGTCGATGAGTATTCGGGGTGGTACTGGGTGCCGAGGAACCAGCGCTTGCCGGGAATCTCGACCACCTCGACCAGGCCGGTGTTGGGGTTCTCCCCTACGCAGGCCATCCCCGCCTCCTCGAATTGCTTCCGGTAGTCGTCGTTGAACTCGAAGCGGTGGCGGTGACGCTCGCTGACGAGTGTCTGGCCGTAGGCTTTGGCTGCCAGTGAGCCGGGGCGGAGCTGACACTCGTATGCCCCCAGGCGCATCGTGCCTCCCATGTTGGAGATGCTTTTCTGCTCCTCCATGAGGTCGATGACGTTGTGGGTGGTCGAGGGGTTCATCTCGGTTGAGTTGGCGTCGGCCATTCCGAGGACATCGCGGGCGAACTCGATGACCATGCACTGCATGCCCAGGCATATGCCGAGGGTCGGGATGTCGTGCTCGCGGGCCCATTTGAGGGCCACGAATTTACCCTCGATTCCGCGCTGTCCGAATCCGGGGGCGATGATCACTCCGTCGAGCTGGGCCATTGTCTCCTCCACGTTTCCGGGGGTGAGTTTCTCGGAGTGGATATAGCGCAGGTCGAGCTTGCGGTCGTTGTATGTGGCGGCCTGGAAAAGGGCCTCGTTTATCGACTTGTAGGCGTCCTGGAGCTCGACATACTTGCCTACCAGGCCGATGGTGACGGGGGTGGTGGCGGCGTGGAGCTTGTCGAGGAAGTGGAGCCAGGGAGCCATGTGGGGTTCCCCTTCGGGAGTGACCCCGGTCTTGCGGAGGACGATTTCGTCGAGGTGCTGCTCGTGCATCTTAAGCGGCACTTCGTAAATCGACGGCACGTCGATTGACTGTATCACCGCGTCGGGGGCGACGTTGCAGAAGAGGGCGATTTTGCGGCGCGCCTCCTGGGTCATCGGGTGCTCGGCGCGCAGCACGAGGATGTCGGGCTGTATTCCAAGCTCCTGGAGCTTCTTGACGGAGTGCTGCGTGGGCTTTGTCTTCAGCTCCTTGGCGGCGGCGATGTAGGGGACATATGTCAGGTGGAGGCAAAGGCTGTTCTGTCCCAGCTCCCAGCGGAGCTGCCTGACGGCTTCGAGGAAGGGAAGCGACTCGATGTCGCCCACGACTCCGCCGATTTCGGTTATCACGAAGTCGAACTCCCCGGTGCGGCCCAGCTGTTTGACGGCGCGCTTGATTTCGTCGGTGATGTGGGGGACGATCTGCACCGTCTTACCCAGGTAGTCGCCGTGGCGTTCCTTGTTAATGACGCTCTGGTAGATGCGGCCGGTGGTGACGTTGTTGGCGCGTGTGGTCTGTATGTTCGTGAAGCGCTCGTAGTGCCCCAGGTCGAGGTCTGCCTCGTGGCCGTCGACGGTCACATAACATTCCCCATGCTCATACGGGTTGAGCGTGCCCGGATCGATGTTGATATAGGGGTCGAATTTCTGGATGGTGACTCTGTAGCCACGCGCTTTCAGCAGGCAGGCGAGCGACGAGGAGATAATCCCCTTCCCAAGGGAGGAAACGACGCCGCCGGTCACAAAGAGATACTTAGTTTCCACGAATGATGGTGAATGAATTGGCGATAATGAATATCAAGCCACAAAGTTACTGATTTTTTTCGATTTCATCTCCCTGTTAACGCTTATTTGCTAAAATAATGGGAGCCGCCGGAGCGGCCTTTCGAGAAAAAAACAAAAAAATCGCCCCCATACCTCATCAAATCCGAAAAAAAGTGTTACCTTTGCAAGCCTCTAAATGAGAAACCGCCCTCCCGAAGCGGGGGAAGGTCGAGTTTTAAGCGGAAACGCAAGGCATCTCGGGGTGTAGCACAGTTGGTTAGCGCGCCACGTTCGGGACGTGGAGGTCGGAAGTTCGAGTCTTCTCACCCCGACAACCAACAACAACAACAATCGCCTGTGACTTATTCAGTCGCAGGCGATTGTTGTTTTGTCCCCCCCGTCCACGAATCCTGGAGACTCATATTATTGACCGGCGGGCGGTGGCCGTGTGTCAGGATTCCTGGTAAATGTCTCCGGCGTGAGAATCTGATTGCTGTTTCCATTGTTCGCGCGTTAGCCCCAATCGTATGTTCGCGACTTCGCGTGATTTGATTTCATCCGATAAATTTGACAACTATTGGGGCGTAAGGAGGCTCAGTGTAAAAAAAAATGTTTAACTTTGCCATGTAGACCACATCGCAGAGGCCCGGTCGCGGGTTGAAGTGGGTGGGGTCTGCAAAATCGACATATAAAGCGTTTACTACGCTCTTTCTTGACGACTTGAAATCTGGTAAATTTCTTTGATTGGCCAAGAATGCAGCAACAGTAGATGCCTTATGGATGTGTATTGTAATTCTGCGACAAATGCGTCAAGCATTGCCGCTATGTTATCTATACATTTGCGTGAGGCCTCTGCCCTGTTGCTCGTTCAGCTAATCAGGGCATTACCAGAGCCTCAAGTCGTGGAACGGGTGACAAGTACAGACTCTTCACGCTTTTTTTGTATCAAACCGCAAAATAATCACAATACCATTTTCAGGAAGAGCGAAGAGGTAGACCTTGACTGCTGATGAAGTGTCTTTCGTCTGATTACCGCCAATCCCGTGGCTTTGGCGCATGCTTCCTATGGTCGCGGTATCTTCACACACTGCTCTTTATTGTTGTGTTGTGTCGTTGCATGACGATGTCAGCCGTCGGCATAAGCACAAGAGAAATCGAAGACATTTACAAAATCATATCCGGCAACTCGCATCTTGATTCGGCTGCTATCGACGGACTCGAACGTTATGTCGACCGGATTCCGGAATTGCACGACGTTGTTGCGTTCTACCGTACAGGAGATGAGCTCCGTTCGCTTCAGCCCTTTGCCAGAACGTATGAGGCTATGATACGTCTTCTGCGTAAAAACGGTGACGAATCATCACGGGTGTGCCGGCAGATGTATTCTGACCTGTCTGTTTATGAAATGATGCGTTTCAATAACAAAGAGAGTCAGAGATTATGGGAGGAAGCCGAGAGGCTTGCATACGAATATGACAGCGACTCACTGTCGCGCAGCATGTTCCTGTTGGCAGGAGCGGGCTCGCCGTATGACAAGTATGACTTGTTGACCGGCGATGAATTTTCAAGAGATCTGACAGTCCAGATTATAAACCATGCCACACAAAAGAATATCCCGGAGACTTCCACGGGATATGAACTGGTCAGCACGGCTATTCAGTTAGGTCTCAACAACCTGATATATATAGAAAATCTGGACAAACTGTTTGAAAAGGCCAAGGCCATATATGCCAGGGAGCATGCCGGAGCAAAGATTCCCGCCCATGATGAAGTTGGCTACCTGCTGACCCGCTATTTGTGGAGCTCGGTGCCGGGCTCGCCGACGGCCCCTGACTTTGACGCCAAGCGAAGAGCCTGCTCGCTTGTCGACAGCATTGACGTCTATCCTTTACGGCAGAACTCCATCGACCAGATAATAATGGTATGCCTTATCACAGGCGACAATGTCACGGCTCGCCAGATGGCCAGGCGCAATGTCGAAAAAGCCGAGGAAGACTCGCGGGACGAAAGAGAAGGGAACTTCAATATCGTGTCGATGCATTCCCGTTTGCGTAATATCTCCTGTCTGAAAGAAACAGGAGCCCCATCGCAGGCGCGTGAAAAAGCCGTTGAGTTGCTTGAGTATTACAAGAAGTATGAAGCGCCTCCTTCGGTGATGCTGTATTTATATGGATTCTTGCTGAGCTTCTTTGATGAGGAGTTCATGCGGGAGTGTGTCGAATACTGCGACTCAATCGAACCGTGCGTGGAACAGATTTACACGCTGTCGTATATATATGGCCATTACCATGACAACGGCAAGGTTGGGGAAGCAAACCGGATTCTTGAAAAAGCCCGCGGGAGTCTTGCCCGTCTGGATGCCCCCCAGGCGTTTTATGGTTACCTATATCGCGTCGAGGCTGAAAAACTTGCGCTTCTCGGCAATGGCGAACAGGCGGCTGAAAGATTCAGACAGTCGATAAACGCATATAAAAAACGGCGGGAGGCGAACAATGACCTGCTCATGTATCTGTATTACAGTACGATCAATTGTGAACTGGCCAGGCCGGGAAGGGAGGCGCAAATCAAAGAATTGCTTAAAAATGCCCGACAGCTGTTTGGCAAGTCGATTTTCGGTGTCTCGGTTTATGAATACCTTATCAGGCTGCAGGATATTCAATTTTCACTTTCGGGCAACAAAAAGTTGAGTGCCATGCTCAAGCTTTTCAATCAGCTCAAGAAAGAAGCCAACAGGTCAACAGCCAGTATAGTTTCGTACAGCATAGGGTGTTACTATCTTGATGTGGAAGAACCTGTGAAAGCCGCCGAGTATTACGAATACTGCTATTCGGTAGAATCGTCTGAAGACACCTGGAACGACGCCAACCTGATTTCCTGCATATCCCGGCTCTCGAGGATTTACACCCTGACAGGAAATTACGCCCGGCGTCGTGAGATAATGCACGGCATGGTGGAATCCCTTGATCAGGGCATGCTTAATCCAAACGCAGGTGTTTTGGGATTGCTGGGTCAGGAACTAAGGTTCGAGGTCGTCAACGGAAATATCCCGGAAGCTTATTTCTACTACCAGTCGCTTTCAAGAATAAGCCGGGCTCTAAAAGAGAATTGCAACAACGACCCAGTCGCTCTGGCAAGGCTCGAATCGTCATACCTGCATGATGAAATCGTGTACTGGAACGCGCTTATGCTTCAGCCCCAAAATCCGCAGAAAGCGAATGTCAGGCAGTGCATAAAGAACATATCGGAGATAGTATCGTGCCTTTTGCCCATATACGAAACGCATATCGGAATGGATGAAGGCTACAAGAATCTTGCGGTTGCCAAAACCAGAGCCATATGGGCTCTCGACCATGACGACCCGGAACTTAATGATTTTGTCAGAGGAACAATTCAGAAATTTGAGAGCTCCGGTCTCCATAATCTGTCGCAGATTATGAAAACAGAATTCAGCGTACTGAGAATGACACAGGGGGAGCTCCCTGTCGACGAATACCTCGCGGCCATTGACATGGACGAGGATGATTGTCTTGAATACATTCGGAAACATCGGTTCTCTATGGTCGCGGCATCCGGAATCATCATGCAATTATTGAATAACTCACTTGTCCGGGACAAGGACTTTGAAAAAAGTGAATCGCTGTGTCGTCTGCGTTTCGAAATCGTACGCGATGAGATACGCGACAAATATGGAACACTGAGCGAGGATGAACGAATCGGAATGAACTCGTCGGGTGTGACCACTCCTTTCGACATCCACTGCCTGCTTGATGTGTATCCGGTGGAAAGCATGAGAAAGCTGTCTTACGACGCGGCGCTGTTCTACAAGAACCTGATGCTCGAGAACAGCAACCGGATTCGCGCCATCGTTTATAAATCTGACAATGAAAGCGCCATATCCCTTTACAACAGTCTTATGGATGCGCGCAAGGCCCTGAGCTCGCTGAATATCGACAGCAAGGAACGCGAAGACATGTTTTTGGCACAGCGCCGCACCATCAACCGGCTTGAGGACAGCCTGTACCGCGCGTTGCCACAGCTTGCGGCGACTGACATCAAGCGTAACACTCGATGGAACGATGTCGCAAAAAAACTCGGTGTCAATGAGGCGGCCATAGAATTTGTCAAAGTGGCTGACGGATATGGCGCGCTCGTTCTGAGAAACAAGGCAAAGGCTCCGGAATATGTGAGGCTTATCTCCGACTCGCTGATGACATCGATACTTCCTCCCGAATCAATGAACCAGGCCGAAGTAAAGATGCTTTACACTCCCGGGGGCACACGCGCCACGCGAAACAACCACGGACATATACTCTATGACAATCTATGGAAGCCTCTCGAAAAGCATCTCTCAGGCATCGACATCATATATTATTGTCCTACAGGGCAGTTGAGCGCGTTGCAATTTGCCGCCCTCACCGACTCAAGCCGCACGGCGCTGTGTGAACGCTATGACCTGCGCCTGGTGTCGTCGACTGCTAAGGTGGCCGAGCGGAAGAAGGAAAGACGCTATGCGAGCACGCCCGGAAAACTTCTGCTGGTAGGCGATGTCAGGTATGAGAGCGACAATGATGGCAGACGGGCCGAACGCAACTGGCATCCGCTGCCGAACTCTATCCTTGAAATCGACAGTGTGGCACAAATCTGCGACGATAGCCGCAATATGGTTGTAGTCGGCAGAAAGACACGACACGAGGCTTCGGAGCAATGGTTCCGCACATTGTCCGGCGATTCGCCCGACATGATACTGCTTAGCACGCACGGTTTTTTCCTGAACACGAAAAATGCGTCAACAAACAAATATCTGATAAACAAGCAGCTGACAAACGACAGCATCCCCAATAGGAATATACCGAGCCTCTGGCGGGGCGGCATAATACTGTCGGGCGCCAATCCCGTATGGAACAATGAGACAACGGCAAGCGACGAAAACGACGGAATCCTGACTGCGGCCGAAATTGCCGACCTTGACTTGTCTTCGACCGACATGGTAATACTCAGTGCCTGCGAGACCGGCCAGGGCGACCCGACCTTGACCGAAGGTGTCAACGGGCTCCAGCGAGGATTCAAACTCAGCGGCGTAAACACGGTAGTTATGTCGTTATGGGAGGTGAACGACCTTGCCGGCCGAAAATTCATGGAGGAATTTTTCAGCCGGCTGGCCGGCGATTCCGAGCGTCACAAAGCTTTTCGCGAGGCGCAAATGCTGTTGAAACAGCAATATCCGAGGGACCCGTTTATGTGGGCACCGTTTGTCATGCTCGACTGAGATTCAGAAACCCATTCAGCAATACCCTATTCATTTTTTTATAAACCAATTGAATTAAAACAACATGAAAAAAACAATCATCGCAGCCTTGGCTGCCGTTGTGCTCGGCTTCACTGCCATGGCCCAGGAGAAGAATCCTTCAGACACCGTCGCTTTACCACAAGATGTGCAGATGATGCGCGTGGCCGGAGAGCTTGTGAAATATGGCTACGCCAAATCGCAAGCCCTGCCTCTGATTCAAGCTGTTGAAATCTACCAGGCGGTAGGCGAAGGCAATTTCAATGGAGAGAAAGCCAACAACGAAAGCGCAAGCAAGGACTCAAGTGTCTCTTACGACATAAGCCAGATTATCGCCGACGCTGCCGAACTTGCCGAGGGAGACACCAATCTTCTGGCTCTCGTGGAGAATCTAAAAACCAAGGCCACACGCGGAGCGACATCTAACTATGAGGTTCACCGCGACTGTGTGAGTGCCAACAGCACTGATGAATACCGCATACAATTCCGTGGCGGAGAATCGGCCATCGTCGTGGTTTCGGGTGATGGCGACACCGACCTTGACCTGTATGTGTATGACCGCAACGGCAATCTTGTCTGTTCAGACACCGACTTTTCAGACGACTGTGTGGCCGTATGGAATCCCCGTTACACCCAGACCTATACCATCAGAATCAAAAACCGTGGCAGGGTAGCCAATGTCTACCGTATGGCTGTCAACTGACATTCACTGACGCAAATCATCATCCCTTCGCCTGAGAGTGGTTGCTCTTGGGCGAAGGGATGTTTTTTTATGTCCGATACTTTGTCTCTTGAAAATATCCATCCCATAATTGCCTCGCCCCCTGAACGGTTGGAAGTCGTTGCCACTGAGCTTATTGTTGGTGGGGCGCAGGCGGCAGGTCGGGTGGCCTGGGATTTCGGGAGGAACGGGATGGGGTCAGCGGCGGCGCAGGACTGAGCGGACGCGGGCTTTCAGCTCGCGGATGGAGAAGGGTTTGATAAGGTAGTCGTCGGCGCCGGCGTTGAGGGCGGCGATGATGGTCTCGGGCGACATCCTTACCGAATAGGCTATGACGGCGACTTCCCCCGGGTCGTAAATCTGCTTTATCTGCTCGACGAGGCCGAGGCCGCTGTTGTCGTCGATGCTCAGGTCGAGCAGCACGACTTTGTATTGCGAGAGGTCGATGTTGTAGGTGTCGTCGCCACACTGGCAGCTCTCCACCTGGTATCCTTCCTGTGAGAAGTTGTCACGGATCATGTCGCCGACACTGGTGTCGGCGTCCACGACGAGTATGCGCGCTGATGTGGCGCGGTTTACCGCTTCGTTGAAAGGATAATTGGTAAAATCAGGCATTGCTTATTTGCGACGTGGTCGCTTTTTTGTTTGGCGGGGGCTTCGGAGTGGAGGCGCGACGCGTGGTAAGCTATAAGTGATTTGAAGCAACTTTTTCTTTTCGGTGACAAATTTAGGCAAAAGAGTCTACACTGAGCCAAAAGTAACAGGATTGTAAACTCTTTGTTATTATAAATTATTGGGTTTTACAAACAGGTGTACGGGGGCCTACAAAGCGATTAGGATGTGGAGACATTAACTGCGCAAAACCACAGGCAGGCGCTTCCGGAGGGCCGGAAACGCCTGCTTGTGGTTTTGTTGTCTGCGCGCGGCCGACATGGCCGCGCGCAGGGGGATGTGTCTTGGATTATCGGAGGTCTCAGGCCTTGCCGGAGAGTTTCTCCTTGAGGGCTGCGAGGGCCTCGATGTCGCCGAGGGTGGTCTTTTCCACGGGGGTGGAGATCAGCGGGGTCTCCTCCTTGCGGGGACGGTCGGCACGCTTGGCTGCCTTGCGGGGAGCTTCTGCGCGTTCGGGCTTGTTGGCGTCCTCGAAGATGCGGCTGTGGCTGAGGATGATGCGCTTGGAGTCCTTGTTGAACTCGATCACCTTGAAGTCGAGCTTCTCGTCAACCTTGGCCTGGCTGCCGTCTTCCTTGACGAGGTGTTTGGGAGTGGCGAAGCCTTCGACGCCGTAGGGGAGCTGTACGACAGCACCCTTGTCGAGCATTTCGATGATGGTGCCCTGGTGTACGGAACCGGGAGTGAAGATGGTCTCGAACACTTCCCAGGGGTTCTCCTCGAGCTGCTTGTGGCCCAGGGAGAGACGACGGTTGTCCTTGTCGATTTCGAGAACGACAACTTCGATGTCGGCGCCGATCTTGGTGAATTCCGAGGGATGCTTGACCTTCTTGGTCCAGCTGAGGTCGGAGATGTGGATCAGGCCGTCTACGCCCTCTTCGATTTCAACGAAGACGCCGAAGTTGGTGAAGTTGCGCACCTTGGCGGTGTGCTTCGAGCCGACGGGGTATTTGATTTCGATGTCTTCCCAGGGATCCTGCTTGAGCTGCTTGAGGCCGAGGCTCATCTTGCGCTCCTCGCGGTCGAGGGTGAGGATTACGGCTTCGATCTCGTCGCCTACCTTGAGGAAGTCCTGAGCGGAGCGGAGGTGCTGTGACCAAGACATCTCGCTTACGTGGATGAGGCCCTCTACGCCGGGAGCTACTTCCACGAATGCGCCGTAGTCAGCCATGACGACAACTTTGCCCTTGACCTTGTCACCGACCTTGAGCTCGGCAGCGAGAGCGTCCCAGGGATGGGGCATGAGCTGCTTGAGACCGAGGGCGATGCGCTTCTTCTCGTCGTCGAAATCGAGGATTACGACGTTGAGCTTCTGGTCGAGCTGCACAACTTCTTCGGGGTGGTTAACGCGGCCCCAGGAGAGGTCGGTGATGTGGATGAGACCGTCTACGCCGCCCAGGTCGATGAACACACCGTAGGTGGTGATGTTCTTGACGGTGCCTTCGAGCACCTGACCCTTCTCGAGCTTGGCGATGATTTCGCGCTTCTGCTGCTCGAGCTCGGCCTCGATGAGGGCCTTGTGGGAAACAACGACGTTTTTGAATTCGGGGTTGATCTTCACGACCTTGAACTCCATGGTCTTGCCCACGAAGATGTCGTAGTCGCGGATGGGTTTCACGTCGATCTGCGAGCCGGGGAGGAAGGCCTCGATGCCGAAGATGTCGACAATCATACCGCCCTTGGTGCGGCACTTGATGTAACCCTTGATGATCTCGTCGTTTTCAAGAGCCTGGTTGACACGCTCCCAGCTGCGGGATGCGCGGGCCTTGCGGTGGGACAGGATGAGCTGGCCCTTCTTGTCTTCCTGGTTCTCGATGAATACCTCGACAACGTCGCCGACCTTGATGTCGGGGTTGTAGCGGAATTCGTTCATGGGGATGATACCGTCTGATTTGTAGCCGATGTTAACCACAGCCTCGCGCTTGTTCAGGGCGATGATGGTACCTTCGATTACATCCTTGTCCTTGACGGTGTTGAGCGATTCGTCGTAGGTTTTGGTAAGCTCCTCGCGCGACTTGTCGCTCTTGGTATCGCCATTTTCGTAGGCATCCCAGTCGAAATCAGCGATAGGAGAGTTTTTAACTTCTTCAGTCATTTAATTAAATGGTTAATAAATAAAAAGATAATTGCAAGCAGGGCGCGGCTGGGTTTGTGGCTCCGGCCTGGCCCCTACCCGGGAGGGGAATCGACAACCGCCCGCGCAGTCTGCAACTTGCTGACTGACTATGGGTTGCAGAGCGCCGACAGGGCATACCTCTCCCAAAGTAGCCTTAAAGGCAACGCAAAGGTAAGCAAACTTTTCCAATCCTGCAACCCCTTGATTCAGAATGATGTTGTTTTGTGTCTTATGCAGGAAGTCTCAGGAATGAGGTCTCACGCAGATTACGCAGATACGCAGATTTCCCGCAGATAGCTTTCAGATTCCTTGCCGATTTAAAAGATTGAACGGATTTAAGGGGAGAGGTCTCACAGATTACACAGATTACACAGATGCCATCCGGATGGAATGTTGTTGAATTTCCGTCCGGATGGCATCTGTGTAATCTGTGTAATCTGTGAGACCTTCCTTTATATCTGTGAGACCTTTCTTTGTTATCTGCGTGAAATCTGCGTATCTGCGTAATCTGCGTGAGACCTTGGGGAGGAATGGGAGAGGGGCCGGGCATTCTCGCTGGGAATCAGCGGGGGAGGAGGGTGAGGTAGCGGGAGGCGATGGTGGAGGGGGAGAAGCGGCGGGCGACTTCGGTGTGGAGGAAGTCGGGGGTGATTTCGGTGTCGGGGTCGAGGGCGGTCTGCAGGGCCAGGGAGAGGGCGAAGGCCAGGGAGGCGGGGGTGTGGACGGGGGCGATGAAGCCGTTGACGCCGTCGGTCACGATGTCGGTCTGCCCGGCGTCGCCATAGGTGACGGGGATGGCTCCCGCCGCCATGCCTTCCATCAGGGTTGCCCCCATCGTCTCATATTTGGAGGAGGACAGCACGACGGTGGCGCGGGCGTAGAGGGCGCGCAGGCGGTCGGGGGAGAGGAGGCCGTGGTGGGTGTAGGGGAGACGGAGGCGTTTCAGTTCGCTGTCGTCGTGCAAGGCTCCGGCGAAGGCCACCTCTACATCGGCGGCGAGGGCGGGATACTCCCAGGCGAAGGTGTTGAGGGCGTCGACGGCTGCGGGGAGGTCTTTGACGGGGTCGTCGAGGCGGGCGGCGGCCATCACTATGAGGCGTTTGCCGCCGGGAGTGGTTTTCTCCCCGGGGGTGTACAGGTCGACGGGGAAGGGGTGGGGGATGACGGTTATCTCCTTCCCGGGAAGGATGGCCGAGCGGATGGCCTGGTCGCGCTGCCAGTTGCTGACGGCCACAAGCCGGAGGTTGCCGGCGGCGAAGATGCGGCGTTTGGCGGCGGTGGTCTCCTGGAGGAGCACCGAGGCGCGGTTGTTCCTGAAGTAAGGACATTCCGCGCAGGTGTCGGCCTTGGTGAAGCGGTCGCATTCGCCTGGGAGATGGCAGAGCGACGTGGCCGGCCAGAGGTCGTGCATCGTGTATATCACCGGCTTCCCGGTGGCGGTGATTTTCTCCAGTGCGCTCAGGGCGAGGAATCCCTGCGAGGCCCAGTTTGCCATCACGGCGTCGGCTTCCCTGACGAATGGGTGGCGGTCAAGCCCTACTCCGTAGCGTCCGGTCGACAGCTTGAAGAGGTCTTTGCGTCTTACCCCCTTGAACCATAGTTCGATGCGTTCGGCCAGGAATGGGGGGAGCCATTTGCGACGTTCGACGGTCATCACCGATGGGTCGTCGGGGGAGGAGTCGCCCGGCCGGGCGACAATCATCCGCGCGTCGTGGCCTTCCTGACGCAGGGCGTCGGTAAGGCGTCGTGTGACGATGGCGGCGCCCCCGAGGTCGTGGTTTGTTGAGAGCAGGGCGATTTTCATGTCAGTGACGGATTGCTTGAGATTTGCACTTATAATTATTGCGGTTGTCGGCGGCGAGCCCAGGCCCGGTTGACCAGCAGGACGCTCCCGCCGAAGATTGCAAGCAGCAGGGTGCGGCAGGGGAAGTCAATCCAGTTGTTGCCGGTGGTGGCCACCCCGGCGATGAGCCACAGGGCCATGGCCGACAGGAAGTAGAGTCCGAGTTTCCCCAACTGGTAGCCGATGGGATACTTGCGGTCGCCGACAAGGTAGCTGGCCACCATCATGAACCCGTAGCAGCCGAAGGCGGCCCAGGCGCAGGCCATGTAGCCGAAGCGCGGCACCAGCAGGATGTTGAGCAGCAGCGTGACGGCCAGCCCCATCAGTGAGAACCAGGTGCCCCAGATGGTCTTGTCGGAGAGCTTGTACCAGAGGGAGAGGTTGAAGAAGATGCCCGCGAAGAGTTCGGCCATCATAATGATCGGCACGACCCTCAGCCCCTCGAAATACTGCGGGGAGATGAAATATTTCAGCACCGGGAGGAAGAACATCACCCCGAGGAATATCAGCAGTCCGAAAGCGACGAACCAGTTCATCGCCTGGGAGTAGGAGGCGTTTTTGCCGGTCCCCTTCACCTCCTTGTTCTGGGCGAAGATGAACGGTTCGTAGGCGAAGCGGAACGCCTGGGTGAACATCACCATGACGATGGCTATCTTGTAGTTTGCCCCGTAGATGCCGAGTCCGGCCATCGCCTCCGCCTTGTCGGGGATTAGCATCGGGTAGAGAATCTTGTCGATGGTCTGGTTCATGATTCCGGCGATGCCGAGGATGAGGATGGGGTAGCTGTAAAGCAGCATCTCCTTGAGCAGCCGGCCGTTGAAGCGGTAGCTTACCGATGTCAGCTCGGGGTAGAGGAGCAACAGAACGGTCAGGGAGCTGATGAGGTTGGCCAGGAAGATGTAGCCGATGCCGAAGGTCGGGTCATAGAACCAGCCGATTGTCTCCGGGGCGGTCTTCCACAGCCAGGGGCAAAGAAGGATGAAGAAGAGGTTCAGGCTGATGTTCAGGCCGATGTTGAGGAGTTTCAGGGAGGCGAAACGCATGGGGCGTTTCTTGTAGCGGAGATAAGCGAAGGGTAGGGAGGTGTAGGCGTCTACGCCCACGGTAATCACCATCATCCAAATGAAGGAGGGGTGGGCGCCGCAGTCGAGCAGCCGCGCCAGCTCGGGGGAGAGGAGACATCCGGCGATGATGAACAGCAGCGAAGAGGTGCCGAGCGAAATCAGTCCGGTGGTGTAGACCTCCGAGGGGTCTTTCCAGCGGTCGTGGTTGGCGAAACGGAAGAATCCGGTCTCCATGCCGTAGGTGAGGATCACCAGCGCGAGGGCCACATAGGCGTAGATGTTGGTGACGATGCCGTATTCGCCGGCGGCGAACAGGTAGGTGTACATCGGGACGAGACACCAGTTGAGGAATCGCCCGACGATTGAGCTTACGCCATATATGGCGGTATCTTTGAATAGCGACTTGATTGAAGCCATGGTCTCATAGGGGGAGAGAGGAGAGGGGATGGGAGGAATGGGAGT